>JAJTBQ010000151.1 GCA_021286835.1 Thiomonas sp. | reverse complement strand
CGCATGGGAGGGCTTGCACAATTCTGGCAGCAGGGCGACGCGCTCAGTCATCTCGTGGCGCTGCTCTTGCTGGCCATGTCGATGGCGAGCTGGTTTGTCATTCTGTGGAAGGCGGCGCTGCTCGGACGTGCCGTGCGGCGGGTGCCGGCCGGCATTGCCGCATACTGGGGGGCGCCCTCCGCGCTGCAGGGGGTGGGGGCCACGCAGGCGGCCGACCCCGAGGGCCTGTCCAACCTCATGGCCGAGACCGCGTCGCGGCTGGCGCGGCCCGATACCGCGCATCGCTGGCAGTCGCACGAAGATCGCGTCACCCGTGAGTTGCGCGATGCCTTGCAGGCGGCGCAGCGGCGCCTGCAGGCCGGCCATGTGCTGCTGGCCAGCGTGGGCAGCACGGCGCCCTTCGTCGGCCTGTTCGGCACGGTCTGGGGGATCTACCACGCGCTGACCGCGATCGCCGCGAGCGGCCAGATCAGCGTCGACAAGGTGGCGGGCCCCGTCGGGGAAACACTCATCATGACCGCGGCCGGCCTGGCCGTGGCGATTCCCGCCGTGCTGGCCTACAACGCCCTGAGCAAGCGCGCCCGCCGCGTGCAGGGTGAGCTCGAAGGCTTTGCCCACGATCTGCAGCGACTTCTTGCTGCCAGTCCCCTGCTCTGAAGGCCGCGTGTCATGAGCTTCGGCCGTTTTGACCAGGGCGACGAGGGCGAGGCGATGAGCGACATCAATATGACGCCGCTGATCGACGTCATGCTCGTGTTGCTGGTGATCTTCATCATCACCGCGCCCCTGCTCACCGGCAGCCTGAAGCTCGATCTGCCCAAGGTCGAGGCCCCGGCGGCACAGCAGGTGCCGACGGTGCTCAACGTGGGGCTGCGCAAGGACGGCCAGCTCTATCTCGCCGACAAGGCGATCACGCTCGATCAGCTCAAGGCGCGCTTTGCCGCCGCGGCAAAGCAGTCGGCCAAGACCGAGGTTCACATCAGTGCCGATACCGCCGTGCCCTACGGCGACGTGGCGCAGGTGATGGGCACGGCGCAGAACGCGGGCTTGAGCCGCATCGGTCTCATCACCCAGCAGCCCGCGGGCACGGCCTCGGCCGCCGTGCGTTGAGGCCCTCGCTACTTGAACTTGTAATACGTCTGGTTGAGGTAGGCGGCGATGTCCTTCACCTCTTCCGGAAACAGGTCGTGGTTGAGCTGGGTGACGCACATCTGGGTGAACGCCATCAGTTGTTTCGGATTGTGCACCTTGCGGTCCGGGCGGGTGTACATCGCCGAGGTCGAGCCCATCATGCGTTCGGCGTGGCAGGCGGCACACTTGAGGTCGGCGTAGTACTTCTGTCCCTGCGCCACATTGGCGCCGACGAAGATCGGGGGCACCGCATGCGGCGCGGCGGCGTCGGCGGCCTGTGCCGGATGCCATACAGCGAACGCGAAGACGCCGCACAGGCCGAGGATTCGCGGAGCGAGGCAGATCGATCGGAACATCGTGGTCTCCCTGGGTGGTTTGCGGGGAGTGTGCGGGGCGGGGCAGCGCTTGTCCATAACAGCCCTGCGGTTCGAAGGGGTTCGGCTCCGCCGGTTCAGGGGCGGCCGGGGCGGGTGAACTGGAACAGCGAGGTCTGCACGTCCGCCTCCATCTCCGAGGCCCACACCACATAGGTGTCGCGCCCGCGGCTCTTGGCGTGATACATGGCCACGTCGGCCTGGCGCAGCAGTTCCTCCAGGGTCTGGGCATGGGTGGGATACAGCGCCACGCCGATGCTGCCCGAGGCGCGGAACTCCCGGCCGGACAAGGCGTAGGGCGCACGCAGCCTTTCGAGCGCATGCGCCGCAAGCTCCTCGGCCAGTCGCGGCGAGGGCAGGTTGGGCAGCACGATGGCGAACTCATCGCCGCCCAGTCGCGCGCACACCGCGTCCGGGCCGAAGGCCTCGCGCAAGCGCGCCGAGGTCGCCTGGATCAAGGCATCGCCCGCGGCATGGCCGAACTGATCGTTGATGCGCTTGAGACCGTCGAGATCGATCCACAGCACCGCGGCAAATGCCTGGCTGTCGTATGTGCGGTCGAGTTGGCGCTGGCCGCTGTCGAACAGGCCGTTGCGATTGAGCAGGCCGGTGAGCGGATCCTTGAGCAGCAGATCCTGCAGCTTGGTCGCGCGCTCGCGCAACTGCGCCACGCGCACCGACAGGCCGTAGGTCAACACCAGCGCCAGCAGGACCGAGACCCATTGCAGCGCGTCGGAGGTGAGAAAGGTCTCGGGCAGCCAGCCCAGGGTGCGGCCGATATTGGCGAAGCCGACGATCAGCAGGGGCAGCAGGCTGGCCAGCAGGATGATGGCGGGCATGAAACGCTGCTTCCAGCGCAAGACCGCCGCCAACGCAATCAAGACGAGGGCGGCGGCGGCGACGAACTGCGCGGGAATGAGCATCCAGCCGCTGTTGGGCAGCAGCACCGCCACCGCGAGGGTGATGGCCAGCCATTGCACGATCTGCAGGGCCAGATCGGTTCGCGGCGCGTAGCGCGGCAGCAGCAGGTAGGCGCGGATGAAATACAGCCCGCCCGCGCACATCAGCGACAGACCGCCCACCAGGCCGATGCCGTTCCAGATGGGCGTGCCCGGCCAGAGCTGGTGTTGGCCCACGCCGGAATTCGTCAGCATGTAGAACAGTGTGGCCGACTGCCACAGGATGTAGGCGAAGTAGGCCCGATCACGGGTACTGAGAAATAGAAAGGCGTTGTAGATCAGCAGAGCGACCACCATGCCGTAGAACAGGCCCTGGAGCAGAGCGTCGTCCACAGCATGCTTGCGGAAGGCCGTTGCTTCCCAGAGCTGAAACGCCGGCGTGAGCGCGCCGTATTGCGCCACGCGGATCAACAGGGTGCTCGATCCCTCGGGCAGCTCGAAGGCATAGGCGGTGTAGCGCGAATGCAGGGCGTGCAGCTGCCCGATGCCGGGCGGGCGCTCGCTGTTGGCGTTGGCCAGATCGGTCGGCAGCAGATAGGCGTCGGCCTCGCGCCAGACCGGGCGTCCGAGCTGCAGCACTAGCTGGTCTGGCGCCTGGGCGCTGCGGAACAGCCTCACCCTCACCCACAGCGCGTGGTCGCTGATGCCCAGATTGCTGCCGTTGACCGCCTGGAACTGGACATCGGGCAAGGCGGCCACGGCGCTAGGTTCCAGCCGCCGCCCGGATTCGGGGTAGGCCAGCAGGGCTGCCCGCAGATCCTGGTGGGTGAGGTCGGTCGGCACCAGAACGACCAGCGGCTCGTCGTCGGCCACGGCGGCCGCCCGGGAGCAGGCGCTCAGGCACAGCATGAACATCGCACCGAGCAGCAGCACCAGGGCGCGGCTTGTCTCGCGTCGATCGGGGCGCTGTGACAGGCGGGGCATGGTGGGGCATGGACGAACGGATCCGGCGGACGAGACGGGTGCGACCCAGTCTATGGGGCGGGTCGGAGCGCTTCAATCCCTCTCAGCAGGGGGGGCTGAGGCAGCAGTCAGGGAAGCGCAAGTGTTCAGGCCCCGCTCAGCGGCGTCGTGGTGGCCAAGGCCTGAAGATCCTGCAGGAGGGCATCGTTGATCTCCTGCGCGTCGAGGACGAGGCGCAGGGCCAGCTTGTGGTCGCCTGCGTCGGCCGCCGCGCGGGCGCGGCGCGCCAGCTCGTGGATCAAGGCGTGGCGGCGGTGTAAATCGGCGTAGCGCGGGTCGGTGCCATAGAAGAACTGCCCCGATCCGTTCAGCCATTGGCCGAGGTGGCAGTAGCGCTCGGCGTCGCGCATGACCGTGTTTTGCGGGAACTCACTTTCCCCCCGGGCTGCGGCGCGCAATCGCGAAAACCGCTGCCGCTGGATTTCCGGAAGGTTGGGCATGACCCGCATGACGGGCTTGGGGAAGGTGGGGGGCTGCCACTGCGCAATCCAGTCGGGCAAGGCCTCGGCGGGCATGGGGCGGGCGATGCCGTAGCCCTGTGCGTGGGTGCAGCCCAGCGAAGCCAGAAGCTGCATGGCACCATCGCCTTCGACGCCCTCGGCCACCGTGATCAGGCCCATGAGGGAGGCCATGTCGAGCAGGCCGACGACGATGGCGTAGTCGTGAGGATCGTCGATCATGTCGCGCACGAAGCTCTGGTCGATCTTGATGGTGTGCGCGGGCAGGCGCTGCAGATAGCGCAGCGTGGTCTCGCCCTGGCCGAAGTCATCGAGCGCGATGCGCACGCCGGCATGGGTGCTGTTCATCATCACTCTTGCGGCCACGTCGAGATCGCGCAGGGCGCCGGATTCGGTGATCTCGATCTTGACCTGCGCGGTTTGCAGACCGGGATGGGCGGCGAGCGCCTCGTTGAGGTCGCCGAGCCAGTCCGGCGAGAGGAAATGCACCGCGCTGATGTTGACCATCATGCCCAGATGCAGGCCCTGCGCATTCCAGTACTGCGCCTGGCCCATGGCCTGCTGCAACACCCAGCGGCCGACGGGGCGGGCCAGATGCGGCGCATCGAGCGCGCTGATGAAGGTCTGCGCCGCGAGCACGCCCTGCTCGGGGTGGCGGATGCGCAGCAGCGCCTCCACCCCGGTGATGCGCCCGGCCTCGGCACCGCTGATGCAGAGAATGGGCTGATAGTGCAGGCTGAGCCACTGCTGGTCCAGCGCCTGTTCCAGCAGGTCGTAGGCATTCTGCCGGGCCTGGGCCTGGGCCTCCATGCCGGGCTGGTAGCGCTGGAGCAGGTTCTTGCCCGCCTGCTTGGCGGCATACATCGCCTGATCGGCGTGGCGCAGCAGGGCATCGGGCGCCATGCCGTCGTCGGGCCAGATGGCCAGGCCCAGACTGGCGGTGACCTGAATGGCGTTCTGGTTGCTGAGCTCGATCAGGGCGCGAGCGCTGTTGAGCAGACGCTGGCAGGCGTTCAGGGCGTCGCGCTCCTGGGCGATGTTGTGCAGGATGACGGCGAACTCGTCGCCCCCCAGGCGGACCAGGGTGTCGTCGTCGCGCAGCACGTTCTGCAGCTTGGACGCCAGGATCTTGAGAAACTGATCGCCCTCCTGATGGCCATAGGTGTCGTTCACCCGCTTGAAATCGTCGAGATCGAGTATGCCCACCGCAAACCGCTGCCCGCGTTCACGCTGGGCGGCGTCGCTCAGGCGGCCCAGCTGGGCCATCAGGTAGCGGCGGTTGGGCAGCTTGGTGAGATAGTCGCGCTCGGCCAGTTGCCGCAGGTGTTCGTTGTAGGACAGCAGGGTCTGGTGGCGTTCGTCGATGGCCAGCGACTCGGCCCGCATCCGTCCGCGCAGGAACAGATACGCCACGGTGAGCACGGCCAACAGCGCCAGGGCCGCCACCAGGGTGGGGATCAACGAC
>JAJTBQ010000150.1 GCA_021286835.1 Thiomonas sp. | reverse complement strand
AGCCCGGGGGCGAAGGTGATGCGGCGGCCCTTGCGCAGGCCGAAGGCGTCGATGACTTTCAGGCCGCAATGGGCCGCCAGGCGTTCGAAGTCGGCATAGGTGGCCACGCGCAGGTTCGGGGTGTTGTACCACTCGTAAGGCAGCTCGGGCGTTACCGGCAGGCGGCCTGTCAGGATCTGCAGGCGAATGCTCCAGTGGGCGAAGTTGGCGAAGCTGAGAATGCCCAGCCGCCCCACGCGCGCGGTCTCGCGCAGCGCGTTTTCGGTGTGGCGGATGTTGGGCAGACTGTCGATCTGCAGCACCACGTCGAAACTGCGGTCGCCGAACATGGACAAGCCCTGTTCAAGGTCATACTGCAGCACATCCACGCCTTTCCCGGCGGCGGCAATCAGCTTTTCAGGGTCGATCTCCACCCCCAGGCCAGTGCAGCCGCGGGTATCGCGCAGATGCGCCAGCATGCGGCCGTCGCCGCAGCCCAGATCGAGCACCCGGCTGCCGTGGGGCACCAGGTCGGCAATCACGCTCAGGGGAGTGGTCATGAGGCGAGCTCCTGCGCGATGCGGTCGAACCAGGCTCGCACCACGCCGTGGTAGTGCGGGTGGTCCATGAGGAAGGCGTCGTGGCCCTGCGGGGCATCGACTTCGGCATAGGTCACGGCGCGGCGGTTGGTCACCAGCGCCTGCACGATCTCTCGCGAGCGCTGCGGCGAGAAGCGCCAGTCGGTGGTGAAGCTTACGAGCAGGAACCGCGCCCGCGCTGCGGCAAGGCCCTGGGCCAGATCGCCGCCGCTGTCGCGGGCCGGGTCGAAGTAATCGAGCGCCCGGGTGATGAGCAGGTAGGAGTTGGCGTCGAAATAGCCGCTGAACTTGTCGCCCTGATAGCGCAGATAGCTCTCGATCTCGAAGTCCACGCCAAAGCCGTAACCCAGAACGCCGTTGCGCAGCGCGCGGCCGAATTTGGCCCCCATGGCGTCGTCGCTGAGGTAGGTGATGTGTCCGATCATGCGCGCCACCGCCAGGCCCTGCTTGGGCACGACGCCGTGGGCGTAGAAGTCGCCGCCGTGAAAGTCGGGGTCGGTGATGATGGCTCGGCGCGCCACTTCGTTGAAGGCGATGTTCTGCGCCGACAGGCTGGGCGCGGTGGCGATGGCGGCGCAGTGGGCCACGCGGTCGGGGTGGCGCAGGGTCCAGCTCAGCGCCTGCATGCCGCCCAGGCTACCGCCGATCACGGCGGCCAAACGGGTGATGCCCAGGCGGTCGAGCAGCCGCGCCTGCGCATCCACCCAGTCCTCGACGGTGACCACGGGGAAGCGGCTGCCCCAGGGTTGGCCCGTTGCGGGATCGAGGCTCATGGGGCCTGTCGAGCCGAAGCACGAGCCCGGATTGTTGACGCACAGCACGAAGAAACGGCGGGTGTCGAGCGGCTTGCCGGGGCCGATCAGGTTGTCCCACCAGCCCACGCTCTTGGGGTCGCCCGCATGCGTGCCGGCGGCGTGATGGCTGGCGTTGAGCGCATGGCAGACCAGTACGGCGTTGCTGCGCTCGGCATTGAGCGTGCCGTAGGTTTCAAACATCAACTCGTAAGGCGGCAACTGCGCGCCGCTTTGAAGCGGCAGCGGCTGCTCGAACGCCATGCGCTGCGGCGTGACGTCACCGAGGGCGGAGGGCGAAGCACTCATGGGTGTTCCTGCAAAAACAAAACCGGCGGCGCTGGCAATGCAGCGAAAACCGCCGGTGGTCTGCGCTGTTTTAGCGGTATTTATTACGCGCCCGCAAGCCCAGGGCAAATCGGCGCTGCGGCAAGTATAGGTTCAACGTCGGCGCGGCTGTAGGCCGTCGCATGCTTGCCGATCACAGCCGCTTTCGTGGCGTAAGGCACAAGGGGCTGTGAATGGTCCTGCGATATATTTATTGAAATACAATGAAAATCCGAAATGAGAAGGGCATCGAATGCTTTGACAGGGCGATCATCCTCGGGGTGGGCCCAGCGTCCCATCTCGCTTGGCGGCCCCACGGGCTTACTGTGGGGCCGTCTTTTTCCTCTTCGTGTAACCAAAACTGACGGAGTGTTCTGATGAAACCATTCACGACGATGTTGCGCCGCGCGGTGCTCGTGCTCGGCCTGCCTTTCGTGCTGACGGCCACGGCGCAGGCTCAGGCCATCACGGTGGCGGTTGCCGCCAATTTCAAGAAACCGGCCGAGGAAATCGGCGCGGCCTTCAAGGCGCAATCCGGGGTCGAGGTGAAGTACGCCTTCGGGGCCACGGGGCAGTTCGCGGCGCAGATCCGCAACGGCGCGCCGTTCGACATCCTGCTGGCCGCTGACGACACCACGGCTCCCAAACTGGCGCAGGATGGCTACGCGGTGGCGGCGAGCAACTTCATTTATGCCCGCGGAACGCTGGTGCTCTACAGCACCACCTTGCCGGTCAAGACCCAGGGAGAAGCGATTCTGCGCAAGGGCGACTTCGCGCATCTGGCCATTGCCAATCCCAGGACGGCGCCCTACGGCACCGCCGCCGTCGAGGCGCTGAACAAGATGGGGCTTTACGACGGCCTCAAGCCCAGAATCGTCGAGGGCTCCAACATCGGACAGACCTTCGACTTCGTCGCCACCGGCAATGCGCAACTGGGCTTCGTCGCCCTGTCGCAGGCCATAGGCTCGGGCCAGGGCGAGTGGTGGACGGTGCCGCAGGCCGATTACGCCGCCATCGACCAGAGCGCCATCGTGCTCAAGCCGGGGGCCGGCAAGGCCGAGGCCAAGGCCTATCTCGCGTTTTTGCGCGGCCCAAAGGCGCGCGAGGTCATCGAGAAATACGGCTATACCATGCCCTGATGATGTCGCAACCCTCGCCCGGTGACGCATGACCCTGTTCGGCCACGCCCTCGATCTCGGCCCGCTGTGGCTGACCCTGCAGGTGGCGGGCATCGCCACGGCGGTGCTGCTGGTTCCCGGACTGGCCATCGCCTGGTGGCTGGCGCACTGGCGCTCGCCACTGCGCGCGGTGGTGGAGGCCGTGGTGGCGATTCCGCTGGTGCTGCCTCCGGTGGTGCTCGGCTTCTACCTGCTGGTCTTTCTCAATCCGCAAGGCGTGGTTACCCAGTTCCTGCACCATCTGGGCTACGAGGGGCAGCTCACCTTCAACAAGATCGGCCTCGTCATCGGCTCGGTGGTGTACTCGCTGCCCTTCATGGTGCAACCCTTGCTGCGCGCGTTCGAGGGTCTGCCGCGCAACCTGCTCGATGCCGCGGCCACGCTGCGCGCAGGCTGGTGGGATCGCTTCTTTCACGTGGCGCTGCCGCTGTCGCGCGGCGGGCTGATCGTGGCGCTCACGCTGACCTTCGCGCATACCGTGGGCGAGTTCGGCGTGGTGCTGATGCTGGGGGGCAATATCCCGGGCAAGACGCGGGTGGTGTCCATCGACATCTACAACCATGTCGAGGCGATGGAGTATGCCCAGGCTCACATCCTCTCCGGCCTGATGCTGGTGTTCGCCGTGGTGGTGCTCACCATCGTTTACGGCCTGTACCGGCGCGGAGAATCGGAGCCGATATGACGGCCTCGATACCGCCCCATGCAACACCGCAGCTCAGCGGCAACCTGAGGGCGCGGCTGGGTTCGTTCACGCTGGAGACCGGCGAGTTCTCCTGGCCCCTGGACGGTGTCACGGCGCTTTTCGGCCGGTCGGGTTGCGGCAAGAGCAGCCTGCTGCGCGCCATGGCCGGCTTGCTGCCGGGCGCAAGAGGCCGGCTGCACCTGGCGGGCACCGTCTGGCAGGACGACACCCGCATGGTGCGGGCGTCGCGGCGTGAAGTGGGCTATGTGTTTCAGGATGCCGCCTTGTTTCCGCACCTCACGGTGCGGGGCAACCTTGCGTTTGCCGCGCGGCGCGCGCCCGGAGGCCTGAACACGCAGGTTCTGGAGCAGCGCGCCAGCGACGTGGGCATCGCCCCGCTGCTCGACCGCCGGATCGCCGCGCTGTCTGGCGGCGAGCGCCAGCGCGTGGCCCTTGCGCGCGCGCTGTTGTCGCAGCCGCGGCTGCTGCTGCTCGATGAACCGCTCGCGGCGCTCGATTGGCGCGCCAAGGACGAGCTGCTCGATCTCATCGATCAACTTGGCCGCACCCTCGGTCTGCCCATGCTGCTGGTCACGCATGCGCCCGAGGAGATCGAGCGGCTGGCGAGGCGCGTGGTGTTCATGGAGGCCGGACGCATCGTGCGCGTCGAGCCGTTGCAGGAGGCCCTGCTGCGCCCGGATTCGCCACTGTTCGACCGCCTTGGCCCCGTGGCCGTGCTCGAAGGCCTGACCCAACGTCTGGGCGAAGGCCTGGCGCAGTTGCAGATCGATGGCCATCGCCTGACCTACCCAGGCAGCGCCGCCACGGCATTCACCCGGCTGCGCATCTACGCGCGCGACGTCGCCCTGGCGCGCAATGTGCCGCAAGGCCTCAGCATGCTCAATCATCTTCCGGCGCGGCTTCACAGCCTCGGCCCCAGCCGCCCAGGCCACGTCCTGGTGCGGCTCACGTTGGCGGACGGTCAGGGTCTGTGGAGCGAAATCACGCAGCCTGCCTGTGCCGCCCTGCAATTGGCCGTGGGCGACGCGCTGTTCGCTCTGGTCAAGACCGCTTCGGTCGAGCACTGAGGCGCGTTGCCGCCAAGCGAAACCCAACGCCGCCAAATCGACACGCAACCGATCGAAAGCCCCGCCATGCCCGCGAACCGCCGCCAAGCTCTCATCGCTTCCCTCGCTTTGTGCTTCGCACCGGCTTCTTTTGCGCATGCCGCGGCGCCCGCGTCGGCCCTGCTGCTCATGGCCGGCGCGGGTTACCGCCGCCCGGTCGAGGCGCTGTGCGCCGAATTCACCCGGCAGACCGGCATCGCGGTCGAGCGCAGCTACGGCAATCTGCAGCAGATCTTCGCCCAGGCGCGCGCCAGCGGGCGGGTGGATGTGCTGATCGGCGATGCCGTCTTCATCGACCACGCCCGCGATCTGAACCTGCCGCAGCGCCTGTTACTCGGCCACGGCAAGCTGGTGCTGGCCTGGCGGCGCAAGCTGCTTGGCCGCCGCAGCCCCGACCCCATCGCCGACCCGGTGCTCGACCTGCCGCACATGCAGTCCATCACCCTGCCCAACCCCGCGCAGGCGATCTACGGCCGCGCCGCCGAGCAATGGCTCAAGGCCAAGGGCTTGTGGAGCACGCTGCAGGACAGGCTCAAGATCGTGCAGACCGTGCCGCAGGTCAGCGCCTACCTCACCTCGGGGCAGATCGACGCCGGATTCCTCAACCTCACCGAAGTGCTTGCGGTCAGGGGGCAGCTCGGCGGCTATGTCGAGCTGCAGCCGGGGGCCGACAGCTATGCGCCCATCGA
>JAJTBQ010000149.1 GCA_021286835.1 Thiomonas sp. | reverse complement strand
CCCGGCGAGAGCAAGCATGCCGACATCGGCATCAGTCTTCCCGGTACGGGCGAAGCACCGGCGGCGCCGGTGTTCATCGATGGCGAAAAGCGCATGACCCTGCGAGGCGACCACATCGCCGCGGAGTTCCAGGCCATCGTCGAGCAATACGTTCAACAGCGCTACGGCGCATCCCATCGCCATCCTGAACAGGTGGCTTGAATTCCATGGCAGACAAACTCAATGCCGTCAAAGGCATGAATGACATCGTGCCGCCCAAATCGGCGGCCTGGGAATGGTTCGAGGAGCAGGTACGCGCGCTCATGGGCAGCTACGGCTATCAGAATCTGCGCACGCCCATTCTCGAATACACCCCGCTGTTCGTGCGCGGCATCGGTGAAGTGACCGATATTGTCGAGAAGGAGATGTACAGCTTCACCGACGCGCTCAACGGCGAGCCACTCACGCTGCGGCCCGAAGGCACCGCGGCCGTGGTGCGCGCGTGCATCGAACATTCCCTGCTGTACGACGGCGGCAAGCGGCTCTGGTACACCGGGCCGATGTTCCGCCATGAGCGGCCGCAGCGCGGACGTTATCGCCAGTTCCATCAGGTCGGGGCGGAGGCGCTGGGTTTCAGCGGTCCGGATGTGGACGTGGAGCTCATTCTGATGGCGCGCCAGCTCTGGGCGCGCCTCGGATTGAGCGAACTGGTCACGCTCGAAATCAACTGCCTCGGCCAGGCCGACGAACGGGCGCGTCATCGCGTGGCGCTCATTGCCTATCTCGAAGCGCGCGTCGATCAGCTCGACGAGGATGCGAAGCGTCGTTTGCACAGCAATCCGCTGCGCGTGCTCGACACCAAGAATCCGACGATGCAGGCGCTGGTCGAAGCCGCGCCCAAACTCATCGACTATCTCGGCGAGGCCTCTCTGGCGCATTTCGAGGGCGTGCAGGCGTTGCTGCGCGCCGCAGGGCAGCCGTTCACCATCAACCCGCGACTGGTGCGCGGCCTCGACTACTACAACCTCACGGTGTTCGAGTGGGTGACCGACCGCCTGGGGGCGCAGGCGACGGTCTGCGCAGGGGGGCGCTACGACGGGCTGATCGAGCAGATCGGCGGCAAGCCCACGCCCGCCTGCGGCTGGGCGCTGGGCATGGAGCGGGTACTCGAATTGCTGGTCGAGGCGGGGCAGCAGCCTCCCGTCAGCGCTCCGCATGCCTACGCCGTGCTGACCCAGTCTGAGCTGATGTCGCGCGCCATGCCGCTGTGCGAAGCGCTGCGCGCGGCTGGTGTGCGGGTGCAGTTGCACATGGGCGGGGGCAGCATGAAGTCGCAAATGAAAAAGGCCGACGCCAGCGGCGCCCGTTGGGCCTTGGTGTTTGGCGAGCAGGAACTGCAGTCCGGGCAGATCGGCATCAAGGATCTGCGCGGGGCCCAGGACGGGCAGCAGCAGCGCCTTGTTCCGCTGGAGCCGATCCAGGCGCTGGTTTCCGCTTTGCTCTGAATGGGCACCTAAAATAGCCGCTTTTCGTCACCGATCCTCCCATGAGCTACAACTTCGAAGAACAAGAACAGATCGCCCAGATGCGCCATTTCTGGGAGCGTTGGGGCACCTTGATCTCGGCTGCGGTGCTGGCGGTCGCACTGGGTTTTGCCGGGTATTACGGCTGGCAATGGTGGCAGCGCAACGAGGGTGCCAAGGCCGCGGCGGTGTTCGAACAGGTGCAGGCCGCCATTCAGAGCAACAGCACAGACAAGATCGAGCAGGCGTGGACCGTCATGCAGAGCAAGGCGCCGGACAGCGCCTATGCCGGCATGGCGGCGCTGGCCGTGGCCAAATCGCTGCACGATGCGGGCAAGAACGCCCAGGCGATCGACGCGCTCAAGTGGGCTTCCGAGCACGCCTCGGGGCCGAGCGAGCGCGCCGTGGCCCGACTGAATCTGTCGGCCCTGCAGATCGACGCCAAGCAGTATGCCGAAGCGAGCAAGACCCTGGCCGATGTGCCGGAGCCGTCTTTCACCGCGCTGTTCGAGGTGCGCCGCGGTGACCTGGCCGTACTGCAAGGTCAGCGCGAGGCGGCCCGGTCTGCCTACGAAGCCGCGCTCAAGGCTCTGCCTGCGGACGCTTCGGAGCGAGCCGCGATTCAACAAAGACTCCAAGCGGTTGGAGGGAGCGCAGCATGAGGGCGATGCAACGGGGTGCCGAAGGCAGGGATCGTCGCGTTGCGGGTTGGGCCCGCGTGGTCCTTCCGCTCGTTCTGGCGGCCGGGTTGGCCGGGTGTGCGTCGGGTTCCAAACCGCCCGAGCCGACGCCGCTGACGCCAGTGGCCAATATTCTCACCGTCAAGCAGGCCTGGACGCAGCGGATCGGCGATGTTCCCGCCTGGTTCCAGACCGCCGCGCTGCCCGATGCGGTCGTCGTCGCCTCGGCGGATGGCCAGGTCGTGCGCCTGAATAGCGCCACCGGGCAGACCGTCTGGTCGGCCAAGGTGGCCGGGGGCATCAGCGCGGGCACGGGCAGTGACGGCACGTTCACCGCCGTGGTGGACAAGAACAACGGACTTGTATCGATCGGTCCTAAGGGGCAGCTGCTGTGGCGCTACCAGTTGCCCGCCACGGTTCTCACGCCGCCTTACGTGACCGGTGGCCGCATCATCGTGCAGGCCGCCGATCAGCGCGTATTCGCGTTCGACGCAGCCAGTGGCAAACGTCTTTGGCAAGCCGACAATCGGGCGGCCTCTCTCCTGGTGCAGCAGGCCGGCGGCATGGTGTCGCGTGACGGCATGGTGATGATCGGCACGGCGCTGGGACGCATCGACGCCTATGCCCTGAGTGATGGTCTGCCGCGCTGGCAGGTCACGCTCGCGCGCGCCCGCGGCGTCACCGAGGTCGAGCGCGTGGTGGGCATCACCGGCCAGCCGACGCTTCTGGGCTCCATGCTGTGCGCACGCGCCTACCAATCTGCGGTGGGTTGCGTGGACGCCGATACCGGCCGCATGTTGTGGACGCGCGCGGCCAACGGCTACACCGCGCTGAGCATGAACGATCAGGAAGTCGTCGGCACGCAGGCCAATGGCGACGTGCAGGCCTATTCGGCAACCGACGGTGTGCCCAGCTGGACCAACTCGCAATTGAAATATCGCGACCTCAGCGCTCCCCTGTTGGTCGGACGCACGGTGGCCGTGGGCGATTACCAGGGCTACATCAGCTTTCTCTCGGCCAAGGACGGCAGCATTGTCGGTCGCGTGGCGACCGATGGCAGCGCCATTCAGGCCGCGCCCGTGGTGCTGGGGAAGACCATGGTCGTCGTCACGGCAAAGGGCGGCGTCTACGCCTTCGTGCCCGACTGATCGGATGACATGACCCCCATTGTTTCCCTGGTTGGCCGACCGAACGTCGGCAAGTCCACCTTGTTCAACCGCATGACCCGGTCGCGCGACGCCATCGTGGCCGACATGCCCGGTCTCACCCGCGACCGCCACTACGGCATGCTGCGCATGGCGGACCGGCCGGTCATCGTGGTCGATACCGGCGGTTTCGAGCCCGTGGTCGACACCGGCATCGTGCACCAGATGGCGCGGCAGACCCGCCAGGCCATTGCCGAGTCCGATCTGGTGGTGTTTCTGGTGGACCTTCGTACCGGGCTGAGTCCCCAGGACCTGCATATCGCCGCCGAGCTGCGCAAAACGGGTAAGCCCATTCTTCTGGCGGTGAACAAGGCCGAAGGACGCCACAGTCACCCGGCGCTTGCCGAGTTCCACGAACTGGGTCTGGGCGAGCCCTTCTCCATCAGTGCCGCTCATGGTGACTCGGTGCCCGATCTGCTGGAGCGCATCCTGAGTGCCTTGCCGCCCGACCCGTCGGTGGGCATGCCGGAGAGTCCGGATGCGGAGGAGCAGCCCGACGTGACCGCCGATGCGGCGACGCCAGACACACCGCCACGTGTTCACAGCCTGCGTCTGGCCATTGCCGGCCGCCCCAATGTGGGTAAATCCACGCTGGTCAATGCCTTGGTCGGCGAGGAGCGGGTGATTGCGTTCGACATGCCGGGCACGACGCGCGATGCGATCGAAGTCCCGTTCGAGCGTGATGGCCGCAAATTCATCCTGATCGACACCGCGGGCCTGCGTCGCAAGGGCAAGGTCTTCGAGGCGGTGGAGAAGTTTTCGGTCATCAAGACGCTGCAGGCCATCGAACAGGCCAACGTTGTCGTGCTGCTGCTCGACGCCACCGAAGGCGTATCCGATCAGGATGCGCATATCGCCAGTTTTGCCGTCGAAGCGGGCAGGGCGCTGGTGCTGGCGGCCAACAAGTGGGATGCGGTGGATACCTACGGACGCGAACGGCTGATGGTGGCGATCCGCCAGCGCCTTCCCTTCGTCGGCTTTGCGAAGTTTCACAGCATTTCCGCACGTACCGGCGCGGGGCTGAACGGGCTGATGAAGTCGGTCATCGCGGCCCACGCCGCCGCCTACCGCAAGCTGCCCACGCCCAAGCTCACGCGCGCCATCATCGAAGCCGTGGCGCAGCAGCAGCCGCCGCGCTCAGGCCCGGTACGCCCCAAACTGCGCTACGCGCACCAGGGGGGCACCAATCCTCCCATCATTGTGATTCATGGCAGTGCGCTCGACCGGGTGCCCGCAACCTACACCCGCTACCTGGAAGGTCAGTTGCGTGAAAAATTCGACCTTACGGGCACGCCTTTGCGGGTGGAATACCGCAGCAGCACGAATCCATACGCCAAAGACACCTGAAACCCTGCATCGCTGCGCCAGCCGCTGGCACTATGTTATTTTGCAGCCTCTTGCATTCCAGACCATGAATGCCATTTAAGCTTTCGTCACGACAATGGAGAATAAGATGAGTAACAAAGGGCAGTTGCTACAAGACCCCTTTCTGAACCTGCTGCGCAAGGAGCACGTTCAGGTGTCGATTTACCTGGTTAATGGCATCAAGTTGCAAGGTCACATTGAATCTTTCGATCAATACGTCGTGTTGTTGCGCAACACGGTGACCCAGATGGTCTACAAGCACGCCATTTCCACCGTCGTCCCCGCACGTCCGGTCTCCTTCCAAATCGGTGAGCAAGAAGCGCCCGCAGCCTGAGGGGCCTGAGCGCGCTGCCTTAGTCAGCGTGCAGCAACGGCGCCCTTCTTCCGACGATGCCCTGGCTGAGCTCGAGCAGCTCAGCACCTCCGCAGGGTATGCCCTGGCGGGCGAGTTGTCGTGCGTGCGGGCCCGCCCTGACGCGGCAACCTATATCGGCTCGGGCAAGCTCGATGAATTGGGCGAGCTGGTCAGTGCCACATCGGCGGACGCCATCATTTTCGACAACGCGCTCAGTCCGATCCAGCAGCGCAATCTCGAAAAGGCGCTGGGCAAGCCCGTGATCGACCG
>JAJTBQ010000148.1 GCA_021286835.1 Thiomonas sp. | reverse complement strand
GCGGGCATGGCTTGCATGGGATCTCCTCGTTGTTTGCGAGGAATCTACCGGAAGGCGTGGACCGGGTTTGTTTCAGAATGCAAGCGGGGTGACGGAAACCTCCATGACGGCGTCTGGGCCGCGCAAGCCGCTCCATCGAGCCCAGGATGGCGCCCCTGGCAGAGCGCGCCGAGGCCATGATTCAACGCGCAGGGGCAGCCTTGGCGGTGTAGGTGACGAAGTGATATGCCCAGCCTTCAGGCGCGATGTGCGACTCACGGGAAGTCTCGGCAAATCGGCTGCGATCCCAGTCTGGAAAGCGCGTGTCGCCCTCGAAAGCCTGGTCGATCTCGGTGAGTACGAGTGCATCGGCCAGGGGCAGCGCCTGGGCATAGAGCTGCGCGCCGCCGATGACGAAGGCCAACGCATCGCCGGCCACCCGTTGCAGAGCGGCCTCCAGCGACTCGGCATGCTCAGCCCCCGCCGCCTGCCAGTCGTGCCGACGACTGATGACGATGTTGCGCCGACCCGGCAGGGGGCGTCCCAGCGAATCCCAGGTGCGCCGCCCCATCAGGATGGGATGCCCCAAGGTCAGACGTTTGAAGTGCTGCAGATCGGCCGGCAGATGCCAGGGCATGCCGCCGTCCTTGCCGATCATGCCGTTGCGCGCCACGGCGGCGATGAGGATGAGCTGAGTCATGACGAAGGGCCGAGCGCCCAACCGGCCGCCCGAAGGGCGCGAGCGCCCCCTCGGGGGGCAGCGAACGCAGTGAGCGTGGGGGCTCTATTCATACGGCCACCGGAGCCTTGATCGCCGGATGGTGCTGGTAGTTGCTCAGCACGAAGTCGTCGAAGGTGTAGTCGAACAGGCTCTCGGGCTTGCGCGCGAACGACAGGGTCGGATAGGGGTAGGGCGCGCGGCTGAGTTGCTCCTGCACCTGGGCGAAATGGTTGCTGTAGAGATGACAGTCGCCTCCGGTCCACACGAAATCGCCGGGCAGCAGGTCGGTCTGCTGCGCGATCATCAGGGTGAGCAGCGCATAGCTGGCAATGTTGAACGGCACGCCGAGAAAAATGTCCGCGCTGCGCTGATACAGCTGGCAGCTCAGACGTCCTGGCTCTCCGGGCGCGCGCGGCGGGGCGACGTAGAACTGGAAAAACGCATGGCAGGGCGGCAGGGCCATGTCGGCGATCTGGCCGACGTTCCAGGCGCTGACGATGATGCGGCGCGAATCCGGCTGGGTGCGCAGTTGGCGCAGCACTTCGCCGATCTGGTCGATGGCGCGATGCGGTTCGTCGGGGGTCGGCGCCGGCCACGAACGCCATTGCACGCCGTAGACCGGACCGAGCTCGCCGTCTTCGCGCGCCCACTCGTCCCAGATCGTCACCCCGTGCTCCTGCAGCCAGCGCACGTTCGACTCGCCGCGCAGAAACCACAACAGCTCGTAGGCGATGCTCTTGAAATGCACCCGCTTGGTGGTGATGAGCGGAAATCCGGCCGACAGATCAAAGCGCATCTGGTGGCCGAACACGCTGCGCGTGCCCGTGCCCGTGCGGTCGGTCTTGTCCTGGCCGTGGGTGAAGACGTGACGCATCAGGTCTTCGTAGGGAGTGGGAATGGAAGGCATGAATCTGATCAAAAGGCGCGACTTGGACAGGAATACTATCGGTTCGGCGGCGACGAGGCTCGGCCGGGCCGGCGCCCTGCAACTCGTTCGACGACTTTCAGGAGACCTTTCATGCAGCAAGCCATCGATCTGCAACCGGACGTCAACGGCAACTTCGGGCCCTACGGCGGCCAGTATCTGCCGCCGCACCTCAAGGCCATCATGGACGACATTGGCCGTGCCTACCTGTCCATTCGCGACACCAAGGCCTACCGCAGCGAGCTGGACGATCTCTACACCCACTACGTCGGCCGTCCCAGCCCCATCTATCTCGCCAAGCGGCTGACTGCGCAGTGCGGCGGGGCGCGCATCTGGTTCAAGCGCGAAGACCTCAACCATACCGGCGCGCACAAGATCAATCACTGTCTGGGCGAGGCGCTGCTGGCCAAGCACATGGGCAAGACCAAGGTACTGGCGGAAACCGGCGCCGGGCAGCACGGCGTGGCCCTGGCCACGGCCTGCGCGCTGGTCGGCCTGCCGTGCGAAATTCACATGGGCGAGATCGACGTCGCCAAGGAACACCCCAACGTCACCAAGATGAAGATTCTCGGCGCCAAGGTGGTGAGCGTCGATCGCGGCACCAGGACGCTCAAGGACGCGGTGGACAGCGCCTTCGACGAATTTCTGCGCGACCCCGAGCACTTCTTCTACGCCATCGGCTCGGTGGTCGGCCCGCACCCCTTCCCGATGATGGTGGCCGAGTTCCAGTCCATCGTCGGGCGCGAAGCGCGCGAGCAATTCCCGAAACAGGCGGGCAAGCTGCCCGACGTGGTCGCGGCCTGCGTGGGCGGTGGATCGAACGCCATGGGCCTGTTTGCCGGCTTCATCGCCGATCCGGGCGTGCGTCTGGTGGGCGTGGAGCCCTCGGGCGTCGGCCGTGAAACGGGCAAGCACGCGGCCACGCTCACCTACGGCAAGCCCGGCACGCTGCACGGCTTCCATTCCTATCTGCTGCAGGAGGTGAAGCAGGGCGAGCCCGACCCGGTGTATTCCATCGCCTCCGGGCTCGACTACCCCGGCGTGGGCCCGCAGCATGCCTATCTCAAGGATTTGGGCCGTGCCGAGTACTACGCGGTGGACGACGCGGCCTGCCTGGATGCCTTCATGACCCTGTCGCGCACCGAAGGCCTCATTCCCGCGCTCGAATCGGCCCATGCCGTCGCCTGGGCGATACAGAATGCCGCGGCCCTCGGACAAGGCGCCGATATTCTCGTCAACCTCTCCGGCCGCGGCGACAAGGACGCGGATTTCGTGGCGGAGAAACTGGGACTCTGAGCCTCACTGCATGAACTGCAGCGATGCGAGACTGGCGTAGAGGCCTTCACGGGCCATGAGTTCGGCGTGGGTGCCGATGTCGACGATGCGGCCCTGATCCATCACCACGATGCGGTCGGCGCGCTGCACGGTGGCAAGGCGGTGGGCGATGACCAGGGTGGTGCGGTCGCGCATGGCGTGCTCCAGCGCGGCCTGCACATCGCGCTCGCTGGCGGCGTCCAGCGCGCTGGTGGCTTCGTCGAGCAGCAGCAAGGGAGCGTTTTTGAGAATGGCGCGGGCGATGCTGATGCGCTGGCGCTGGCCACCGCTGAGCCGCACGCCGCGTTCGCCCAAATAGGTGGCGTCGCCCTGCGGCAGTTCGCGCAGAAAGCCCTCAGCCTGCGCCGCGCGGGCGGCGGCCTGCACCTCGGCGTCCGTGGCTTCGGGGCGGCCGTAGCGGATGTTGTCGGCGGCGCTGGCGGAGAAGATCACCGCGTCCTGCGGCACCAGGCCGATGCGCCGCCGCAGCGCCTTGAAGTCGGCCTGCTGCACGTCCACGCCGTCGATGCGGATGCCGCCCTGCTGGGCGTCGTAGAAGCGCAGCAGCAGTTGCAGCACCGTGGTCTTGCCGGCGCCGCTGGGGCCGACCAGCGCCACGGTTTCGCCGGGTTCGATGCGCAGCGAAAAATCGTCGAGCGCCGGTTTGTCGGGCCGAGAGGGGTAGAAGAACCGCACCCTGTCGAGCACCACGGCGGAGCCGCTCTGGACGGCGGGCAGGGCGGCCGGGTGGGCCGGATTGCGCACCGGCGACTGCTCGGCCAGCAGTTCCATCAGCCGTTCGGTGGCTCCGGCGGCCCGCAGCAGGTCGCCGAACACTTCGGCCAGCGCCGCGGCCGAACCGGCCACCAGGCCGATGTAGAGCACCGTCTGCCCCAGAATGCCCGCGCTCATGCGGCCCTCCATGACAGAGACCGTGCCCAGATACAGGCCGTAGAGCAGCGCGCCGAACAACGCCACGATGATGAAGGCCGTGAGCAGTGCGCGCACCTTGTTGCGGCTGATGGCGGTGCGGAACGCGGTTTCTGCCGAGCCCGAGAACCGCCGGGCCTCGTCGTCTTCGCGCGCATAGCTCTGCACCACGGGCATGGCCGCCAGCACCTCGGAGGCCAGCGCGCTGGCGTCGGCGATGCGGTCCTGGCTGGCGCGCGAGAGGCGGCGCACGCGGCGGCCGATGAATACGGCCGGGGCGACCACCAGGGCGATGACCACGCCCACGCCCAGCATCAGTCCGGGATTGGTGATGATCAGCATGGTCATGCCGCCGATCAGCACCACCACGTTGCGCAATCCCATGGAAAAGCTGGTGCCCACGACGGTCTGCACCAGCGTGGTGTCGGTGGTGAGGCGGGAGAGGACTTCGCCGGTCTGCGTATGTTCGAAGAACTGCGGGCTCTGCCGCAGCACATGGGCGTACACGGCGCTGCGCACATCCGCGGTGATGCGCTCGCCCAGCCAGCTCACCATGTAGAAGCGGGCGGCCGAAAACACCCCCAGCGTCACGGCCAGGCCGAACAATCCGGCGAAATGCCAGCCCAGGCTGGCGCGGCTGGCCTGCGTGTGGAGCAGGCCGGCGTCGATCAGCCAGCGCAGGGCCATCGGGAACGCCAGGGTGCTGCCCGCGGCGAGCAGCAGAAACAGCAGCGCCACCGCGATGCGCCCGCGGTAGGGGCGCAGAAAAGGCAGCAGGCCGCTGAGCGAACGCATCGAGCGGCCTTGCGGGCCGGTTGCAGGCTGAGGAAGGGCTTGGGGTGTGGCGTATTCGGCGGACATGCGGGCATTACAGCATGCCGCCCTGGAGTGCGCTGGGCCGAAGTCAGGCCTCGGGTTCGGTCCGGGCTTCGTCTTCTGCCGCGGGGCCTTCGGCGTGATCGAGCTGCAGCACTTCGGCCTCCCGCTCCACCCCGGTGCGGCTGTAGCCGATGAAATGCGCGCCCGCCTCGATGTCGAGCGATTGCGCCGTCACGTCGCCCTCGACCCGGCCCTGTCCATGAATGCGCAACTGCTCGGCGGCATGCACCTTGGCCTTGATGCGTCCGTGCACCAGGACGTTGACGGCGCTGACCTGCTCGCCTTCGATGACTCCGGTGGAGGAGACTTCCAGATCGCCATCGACCTGCACGGTGCCGAAGATGGCGCCGTCGATGCGCAGATTGCCCGCCGCGCGCAGATCGCCTCGCAGTTCGCTGCCGGCCCCGATATAGGTCAGGGCCGAGGGGGTGACGGGGGCGGCCGAACCGGCGAGGCTGGCGTCCTTGGCCCAGACGTCGGTGGTCTTCGGGGATTTCGGTTTGAACATGGCGGCGTCCTAGTGTTGGGCCAGCAGGTAGGTGGCGGGGTCTATGGTCTTGTCCCCGTAGAACAGTGTGTAGTGCAAATGCGGGCCGGTGGAGCGGCCGGTATTGCCCGACAGCGCAATGA
>JAJTBQ010000147.1 GCA_021286835.1 Thiomonas sp. | reverse complement strand
CACGGCCTGAGCAGCATGCAGATCCGCGCCCGCGCCCTGGGCGGGCAGATCCAGTGGCGCCAGCCGGGCGACGGCACTGCTTTGCCCGTCAGCCTTGGCACCCACGTGGAACTGGTTTTTCCGCTGCATCTCGCAATGCGTTGAACTTGCGCCGTGCGGCCCATGCCCCCGCGGCGTGTGCACCTTTGTCACATCGCCGAACGCTGCGCGGCGCACAATGAAAAATCGAGGAGCAAGGCACGTTATATGTTTTTCCTAACTATTCGATTGTGACAATCGATTGGATCAATTTCAGGGTTATCCCTAGACTTCTTCCTCAACGGCTCACGCGCCGGATGATTTCTTCCCACGATAAGGACCTCAACCATGGAACAAAACACTGAAGTTTTCGGCCTCCCCCGCCTCAACGAACCCGCGCCGAATTTCGTCGCCAAGACCACCCACGGCGACCGCACCCTGGCCGACTACAAAGGCAAGTGGCTGATCCTGTTCTCCCACCCCGCCGACTTCACCCCGGTGTGCACCACCGAGTTCATGGGCTTCGCCCGCGAGGCCGAGACCTTCAAGTCGATGAACTGCGAGCTGCTCGGCCTGTCGATCGACTCGATCTTCGCCCACCTGGCCTGGGTGCGTTCCATCAAGCAGCACTTCGGCGTGGACATTCCCTTCCCCATCATCGAAGACCTGAAAATGGACGTGGCCCGTGCCTACGGCATGATCCACCCCGGCGCCGCCGACACCCAGGCCGTGCGCGCCACCTTCTTCATCGACCCCAACGGCATCCTGCGCGCCATGGTGTACTACCCGATGAGCAACGGCCGCTCGATCAACGAGTTCGTGCGCCTGCTGCAAGCCCTGCAGACCAGCGACAAGCACGGCGTGGCCACACCTGAAGCCTGGTGCCCGGGCGACAAGGTCATCGTGCCGCCGCCCAAGACCTCCGCCGCCGCCGAGGAGCGCGTGTCCAAGGGCGCAGCGCAGGGCATGGAAGTGACCGACTGGTACTTCTCCAAGAAGACCCTGTAAGTCGCGCATGGCACGGGACGCCCCGGTCATCCCACGATGATGGAGGCGCGCCCCGGGATCGAGGCCCCGGCTCTTGCCGGGGCCTCGTCATTTCAGGCCGCCAAAATCTGCGGAGCACGGGCAAGCCACCGCCGACACAGCCCGGCGCTTCCTTCCTTAACATGCGGATCATGGATGCCTCGACCCTTTCCCCTCCCTTGTCGGATGCCGGACGCAAGATTCCGGTGTCGGTGCTGGTCGTGATCCACACCCCGGCGCTCGAGGTGCTGTTGATCGAACGCGCGCAGCAACCGGGCTTCTGGCAGAGCGTGACCGGCAGCATCGACGCCCCCGGCGAGCCGCTCGCCGCCACGGCGCTGCGCGAAGTGGCGGAGGAAACCGGCATCCAGGCCGGCACGGCGGCCGTGCCCAACGGGGCGCTGCGCGACTGGCGCCTGGCCAATGTGTACGAGATCTATCCGCTCTGGCGGCACCGTTACCCGGCAGGCATCTGGAAGAACACCGAGCATGTGTTCAGCCTCGAAGTGCCCGCAGGAACCCAGGTCACCCTGGCCGCGCGCGAGCACCGCGCCCAGATCTGGCTGCCCTGGACGGAAGCGGCGCGGCGCTGCTTCTCGGCCTCCAATGCCGACGCCATCCGCCAGTTGCCGCGGCGCTTTCCTGCCCGCTGAACAGGTGCCCACCATGGAACTGCGCGTCGCTTCCTACAACATCCACAAGGGCGTGCTCGGACACGGCCCGGCCAAGCGGGCCAGCATCCTGGAGTTGCACACGGCCTTGCAGGGACTCGAACCCGATCTGGTCTTTCTGCAGGAAGTGCAGTTTCTGCATCAGCGCCATGCGAACCGCCTGAGCGGCTGGCCCGCGCTGCCGCAGCACGATTTCCTCGGCCAGGCCCTGGGCATGCATGCGGCCTACCGCACCAATGCCTGCACCCGTCATGGCGAGCATGGCAATGCGCTGTTGTCTCGCTATCCCATCATCGACATCGACCACTGCGACGTCTCGGATCACCGCTTCGAGCAGCGCGGCCTGCTGCATGCGCAGGTCGAGCTGCCCAAGGGCGGGCCGCTGCATTGCATCGTGGTGCATTTCGGGCTGTTCGCGGCCAGCCGGCAGCGGCAGACCGATCGCCTGCTCGATTACATCGCGGCCCGCGTGCCGGCGCAGGCCGCGCTCATCGTCGCCGGAGATTTCAACGACTGGCACGGCCGCATCGGGCCGCAGTTGCTGCAGCAAAGACTGATCGACGTGAGCGAGCCGCCGCTCAAGACCAATGGCAAGACCTCATGGCGCAGTCGGGTGCGCACCTATCCAGCGCGCCTGCCGCTGATGCCGCTGGACCGGATCTACGCCCGCGGTCTGACCGCCAGCGAGATCGGCCTGGGCTGGGGCCGCGCCTGGGCGCGGCTGTCCGACCATGCCCCGCTGCTGGCCGCGCTGCGCTGCGAACTGCCCGATTGCCCCGAGGCCCCGGCAGCAGCCAGGCCGGATCTGCCCGACCCCGGCAGCAAGGACGGCATCGCCGTGTGAGCATGCGGCCCGACCCGCCGTCCGCGCCGCACGACATCCCGCTGAACTGGGTCCACGGCGCCGCCCCGCGTCTGCTGCCCTACGGCAGCGCGCTGTTCCCGGCGATGCGCAAGGCCATCGAACAGGCGCGCGAAAGCATCTGGCTGCAGACCTACATCTTCCATACCGACGAGGCGCCGATGGGCATCGCAGGCGCCCTGTGCGATGCGGCGCGGCGCGGCGTGCAGGTGCGGGTGCTGGTGGATGGGCTGGGCTCGGGACGCAGCATCGACATGCTCGCTGGCCGCTTCGGCGAAGCCGGGGTGGAGTTCATGGTGTTCCGCCCCTGGCGCCTGTGGACCGACGTGGTACAGCGCGGACGATGGCGGCGGCTGCATCGCAAGCTGTGCGTGGTCGATGCGCAGACCGCCTTCATCGGCGGCATCAACCTCATCGACGACCGGTACGACCTTCGCCACGGCTGGAGCGCCGAGCCCCGGCTGGACTACGCGGTGCGGTACCACGGCCATCTGGCCCGGCAGACGCAATGGGTGATGCAGCGGCTCTGGCTGCGCACCGTGCTCACCGGCAGCCTGCAGCGGCGGCTGCGCCGAATGCCCGGGCCCGGCGTGTTCGACACTTCGCCCAACCGCCGTGCCTACTGGCAGGAACTGCTGGACTGGGCCAGCCCGATGCCCGATGTGCACGAAGACGGCGGCCCGCTGCGCCCGGACGCTGCGCAGTCCACCGAGGCGGCAGCCCCGGTCCCTGAGACCGAGCCGGGCGCCGCGGCAAGTCTGGCCACCCTGGTGGTGCGCGACAACTTCTCGCGGCGGCGCGCCATCGAGCACAGCTACATCCGCGCCATCCATCGCGCCCGCGAGCGCGTGCTCATCGTCAGTCCCTACTTCTATCCGGGACGGGAGTTTCGCCAGGCGCTGAAAAACGCGGCGGCGCGCGGGGTGCGCGTCGATCTGCTGCTGCAGGGGCGCATCGACTATCGCATGGCGGCGTGGGCCGCCCGCGCGCTTTACGGCGAAATGCTGCGCGCGGGCGTGCACATCTTCGAATACACGCCGGCCTATCTGCATGCCAAGGTCGCCGTGGTCGACGAGGACTGGGCCACCGTGGGCAGTTCCAACATCGATCCGCTGTCGCTGCTGGTCAACCTGGAGGCCAACCTGGCCGTGCGCGACCGTGCCTTCGCGCGCGAACTGGGCGCCCATGTCGAGCGCCAGCTCGCCCGCTCGCTTCCGATCAACACCCCGGACCGTCTGCGCACGCGGGCGCCGTGGTGGCTGCGCCCCTTCGTGGCCGTCGCGGCGCGTGCCTTCGTCGCCCTGGCGGGCGGCGTGCGCAACGAATACTGAATCCGGCGTGCTCGGCCGGCCCCGGCCGTTTACCCGCAGACCTGATTGCGGCCCGAGGCCTTGGCGCGGTAAAGGGCTCGATCGGCGCGCAGCAGCACGTCGGCCGTGCGCACATCGTCGGCACGCACCTGGGTCATGCCGATGCTTACCGTCAACGCCACCGTGGCGCCCTCGGGCAAATCCAGGGGCTGGGCGCTGACGGCCAGACGCAGACGTTCGGCGATCTGCAGCGTCTCGGCCTCGTCCGCGCCGTCGAGAATCAGCAGGAACTCCTCGCCGCCCAGGCGACCGAAAAAATCGCGGCTGCGCTTTTCCTGATGGATGATCTGGGCGAAGCGGCACAACACCCCGTCGCCCGCGGCGTGGCCGAAACCATCGTTGACGCGCTTGAAGTGATCGAGGTCGAGCAGCAGCACCGACACCGGCGCCTTGCGCTGCAACAGCTGGTCCAGAATGGCCAGCACGCTGCGCCGGTTGTGGATGCCCGTGAGGCTGTCGCAGGTCGCCAGATGTTCGAGCCGTCGCTCCAGCGCCTTGCGTTCACTGATGTCGCGCCAGATGCCTTCGACGCCGGCGTATTGACCCTGCTCGTCGCGCAAGGCCTGGGTGCTGATGGAGATGTCGATGATCACGCCGTCCTTGCGCCGCATGCGGCCCGGAAAATCGTGCACGGCACCGTGCTTGCGGATCTCGGCCACGAGGGCGTCGCGTTCCGACAGGTCGGGATAGAACGCCGCTGCGGGCAGACCGATGATTTCCTCGGCCGTATAGCCCAGCACATGCTTCACCGCCGGGCACACATAGCGGGTGATGCCCTGCGCATCGGTGCGATAGAACACGTCCTGCATGGTGTTCATCATGCGCTGGAAGTCTTCGTCGGTCTGGCGCAGCCGCTGCTCCATCGCGGCGCGCTCGGTCAGGTCGAGAAAGGTCGCAAGCACGGCCGTCTGACCGTCGATGGGCAGCGTGGCGCTGCTCATGGCCAGCATCAGCGGCCGTCCTTCGCAGGTATAGGCGCGGATTTCGGTGACCGGATTGGTGCCGCCGCTTTCGGCGTAACGCAGCCGCGCCAGCGAGCGGTGCAAGTCGAGCGGGTGGATGAAGGTCTCCAGCGTGCGCCCGATGACATCGGACGGCTGGCGCGCCTGCAACAGCCGCAGCGCCTCGGGGTTGGCGTAGCGCACGACATCGCCCACCAGCAGGGCCACGCAGGCCGGCAACTGATCGATCCACTCGGCGCCAGGACGGCAAGCCCCATCAGATTCAGCCATGGCGGCCTCGCGGCGACAGCTTCGCGCGCCTGCGCGCAGGGCATCGGGGGTGCATGGAGGTTCCACTCTGCGATGGTTTCGGGGCAAATAGATTAGCACCGCGTACCGCGCCCCTCCTCGGGAACACCCCGTGCCCATATGCCTTGCGGTTGGATGCGCATGACAACTCTGTATTTCCGTTTTGGCCGTCGGACTTCCAGAATGCCC
>JAJTBQ010000146.1 GCA_021286835.1 Thiomonas sp. | reverse complement strand
GGCAAGCTGAAGCCCGGCCTGCTCCAGCGCGGTCATGGTGGTTTGCAATTGCTGCGCCAGGGCACGGACGTGTTCGGCGTTGTGCGTCACCGCGGTCTGCAGCTCCTCGATCTGTCTTTGCTGCGACTCGGCGGCTTCCTTGTCCGACTTGCGCTGCTTGAACACCGGCAGCGCGAGCTTGGCCACCGACTCGATGTAGGGCAGCGCGGCGCCGATGGCCGTCATCCAGGTTGCGGGCATGATTCAGAGCTGGGTTGCGTTGAAGGTGTCACAGACCTGCGGGTGGCCGCTGGCGAAGCCGGTTTCGAACCAGCGCGCCCGCTGGGCCGACGTGCCGTGGGTGAACGAATCGGGCACCACATAGCCCTGGGCCTGCTGCTGCAGCCGGTCGTCGCCCACGGCCTGCGCGGCGTTGATGGCCTCTTCCACATCGCCGGGCTCCAGCACCTGCCGCTCGTGCTGCGCGTGATAGGCCCAGACCCCGGCATAGCAGTCGGCCTGCAGTTCCAACCGCACCAGCAGCGCGTTGGCCCGCTGTGGGCTGCTGCGCTGCATGGCCTCGCGCACCTTGGCCTCCACGCCCAGGAGGTTCTGCACATGGTGGCCGACCTCATGCGCGATCACATAGGCCTGGGCAAAGTCGCCCTTGGCGCCCAGGCGCTGCTGCAGCTCCTGGAAAAACTGGGTGTCGAGATAGAGTTTCTGGTCTGAGGGGCAGTAGAACGGTCCGGTGGCCGCCTGCGCGTAGCCGCAGGCCGATTGCACCGCGCCTGAGAACAGCACCAGCCGGGGATCGACATACTGCCGCCCGGCCTGCTGGAACAGCGCCCCCCAGGTGTCTTCCGTGTCGGCCAGCACGACGGACAGGAAAGCCTTGTCCTGCTCATCCTGCGCCGACAAGGCCGCGGTGGCCTGCGGCGAGATCTGCTGTGTCGACGGCTGCGCGACCTGCTGCATCACCACGCTCGGATCGACGCCGAAATACAGTGCCACCAACACCAGGATCAGCGTGCCGATGCCGCCACCCACCAGACCGCCCCGCCCGCCGGGGCGGGGGCCGGAGCCGCGCTGATCGTCGATGTTGTCGCTGCGTCTGCCGTTTTTCCAGAGCATGATTGATCGCCCTCCCCTTCAAGGAAACGCCGAGCCGCCCCTGGGGGCACTCTCAAGGAAACGCCGGGCCGCCCCAAGTTTCCTTGACCCCCATGGGGGGGCGGGTCGGCGAGCCGACCCTGGGGGCACTCGGACGGCGCCGATTATGCCGACTCGCCGACCGGTTCAGGCGCCTTGCCAGCGCGACCAGGCCAGGATCAGCACGCCCGCGGCGAGCAGCCAGAGCAGCGTGGCCCCGGCCAGGGTGCCCCAGAGCGGCAGCCGATCGGCCAGAACGTAGACCGTCAGCAAGTAGGCCGCATAGGGCAGCATGGCCCAGAGCCCGAAGACCACCGTGGCCTTGAGCGCCTGCGGCCCGCGCTCACGGCCCACCAGCACATGGGCGATGAGGGCGAAGGTGGGAAACAGCGGCACCAGTCCCGCGATCACATAGTTGCGACTGGCCGCCAGCACCGCGATGAGCAGGGCGGCCGCTGCGCCCAGCAGGGCCTTGAGCGCCAGCGCCATCAAGCCGCGGTCCTTTCGCGCAGAATGCGCAGCGCACCCGCCCTCACGCAGATACTCCGACCGTTGCCGGGGCGGGCTTCTCCTGGGCCTCCTCCGGTGCCTCGCGCCACTGCCGCATCAGGCCATCCCACTGCGGCAGAACCTGCTGCAGATGACGCTGTTTGACGTGGCCATAGCCACGGATGCCGTCGGGCAGGCGCGCGATCTGCACGGCGAGCTGGCGGCGCGCCGCCGTGGTGTCGGCATTCAGGCCGCGCATCAATTCGCTCACCGTGTCGCGATAGCGGGCGATCAGGGCGCGTTCCTGCTGTCGTTCGGCTGTATGCCCGAAGGGGTCGAGGGCGGTGCCCCGCAGCACCTTGAGCGGCGCCAGCAGCCTGAAGGCCACGCCCATCCATGCGCCGAACTCGCGCTTGATCAACTCGCCCTTGGCATTGCGTCTGCTCCACAGCGGCGGCGCCAGGTGATAGTGCCGCTTGAAATCGCCCTCGAACTGCTGTTGCAACTGCTTCGCAAACGCCGGATCGGACTGCAGCCGCGCCACCTCATATTCGTCTTTGTAGGCCATGAGCTTGAACAGATTGCGCACCACGGCCTCGGTCAGCGCGGTGGACTTGAGCGGCGCCTCAATCGCCTGCACCTGGGCCACGAAATCGGCAAAGAGCCGCGCATAAGCGGCATTCTGGTAGTCGGTGAGAAACGCCACCCGGCGCTTGATGAGTTCGTCCAGGCTCGGTCGCTTCACCAGCTCGATCACCTGCTCGGCCGCGGTGAGCGCGGCAACCGCCCGCCCGTCGTGCGCCGCATGGCGGCCCCATTCAAAAGCCGCCTTGTTCTTCTCGACCTGCACGGCGTTGAGCTCGATGGCGCGCATCAGCGCGTCAAAGCCCAGGGGCACCCAGCCCTTCTGCCAGGCGAAACCCAGCAGCATGGGGTTGGCGTAGATGGCGTCGCCCAGCAGCTTCTCGGCGGCGCGCACGCAGTCGAACCCCGCCACCATGCCGGCGCCCGCGGCCTGTTCGATGGCCTTGTGGCAGGCGGCATCGGGGTATTGCCAGTCGGGGTTGTGGACGAAGGCCGCCGTGGGCGTGCTGTGGGTGTCGAGCGCGATGCGGGTGCGGCCCTCGCGCACACGAGCCAGCGTCTCGCGATCGGCGGTGACGATGGGATCGCAGCCGAGGATGAGCTCGGCCTCGGCCGTGCCGACCCGGGTGGTGACGATCTGCTCGGGGTCGTTCGCGATGAGCACGTGGCTCCAGGTCGCGCCGCCCTTCTGCGCCAGACCGGCGGCATCCTGCGTGACCACGCCCTTGCCCTCGATGTGCGCGGCCATGCCCAGCAGCTGGCCGATGGTGATGACCCCGGTGCCGCCCACGCCGGCGACGACGATGCCGTAGCAGCCGCCCCCCGCCACGTCATCGCGCACCGGATCGGGCACTTCGGGCATGGGCAAGGCTGGCAGGGCCGACAGATCCGCCCCAGGCTGCGCCTTGGTTTTGCGCAGCGCGCCTCCCTCCACCGTCACGAAACTCGGGCAGAAACCCTTGAGGCAGGAAAAATCCTTGTTGCAGCTGCTCTGGTTGATGGTGCGCTTGCGGCCGAACTCGGTCTCCAGCGGCTCCACCGACAGGCAATTGCTCTGATCGGAGCAGTCGCCGCAGCCTTCGCAGACCAAGGGGTTGATGACCACACGCCGCGCCGGATCGACCATCTGCCCGCGCTTGCGGCGGCGGCGCTTCTCGGTGGCACAGGTCTGGTCATAGATGATGGCGGTGATGCCGACCTCGTCGCGCAGCTCGCGCTGGATGGCGTCGAGATCGTCGCGGTGGCGCACCGTCGCCCCCGAGGCCAAGCCCACCACTTGGCCATACTTCTGAGGCTCGTCGGTGACGACCACGATGCGGCGCACGCCCTCGGCTTCGAGTTCGCGGCTGATCTGCGGCACCGTCAGGCCGCCCTCCACAGGCTGCCCGCCCGTCATCGCCACGGCATCGTTGAACAGAATCTTGTAGGTGGCATTCACCCCCGCGGAGATGGCCTGGCGGATGGCGAGCAGGCCCGAGTGGTAATAAGTGCCGTCGCCCAGATTGACGAACACATGCTTGTCGGTGGTGAAGGGCGACTGGCCTACCCAGGCCACCCCCTCGCCGCCCATCTGGCTGAAGGTCTGCGTGGCGCGATCCATCCACACCACCATGTAATGGCAGCCGATGCCGGCCATGCCGCGCGAGCCTTCAGGCACGCGGGTGGAGGTGTTGTGCGGACAGCCGGAGCAAAACCAGGGCGGACGCTGCGCACTGGCGCCCGGCGCCTGCAGGGTGCGCTCGCGCGCGTCGATCACCGCCAGCCGTTCGCTGATGCGGCGCTGCACATCCACCCCGGCGTCGCGCAGGATGCCCAGCCGCTCCAGACGCCCGGCGATGGCGCGGGCGATGATCGCGGGCGACAGATCGGCCTTCGCCGGCAGCAGCCAGTTGCCGCCGGGATTGGGCTGGCTCCATTCGCCACCGGTCGTATCGCCCGGCAGTTCGTCAAATTTTCCGATGACATTGGGCCGCACATCTTCGCGCCAGTTGTAGAGCTCCTCCTTGAGCTGATACTCGATGACCTGGCGCTTTTCCTCCACCACCAGAATTTCCTGCAGCCCGGTGGCGAATTCGCGCGTGATGCTCGCCTCCAGCGGCCAGACCACGGCGACCTTGTGCAGACGAATGCCGAGTTGCGCGCAGGTGTCGGCGTCCAGCCCGAGGTCGTTCAAGGCTTGCCGGGTATCGTTGTAGGCCTTGCCCGAAGCCATGATGCCCAGGCGCGCGTGCGGGCTGTCGATGACGGTGTGGTTCAGGCGATTGGCGCGGATATAAGCCAGCGCCGCATACCACTTCACATCCATCAGCCGCGCCTCCTGGGCCAGCGGCGTGTCGGGCATGCGGATGTGCACGCCGCCCTCGGGCAGGGTGAAATCTTCGGGCAACTGGATACGCACGCGGTCGGCACCCACGTCGACGGCAGCGGAAGACTCCACGATTTCCTGGATGGTCTTCATGCCCGACCAGACGCCGGCGTAGCGGCTCAGGGCGAAGGCGTGCACGCCCAGATCCAGAATGTCCTGGACCGAGGTGGGAAAGAACACCGGCAGCCCGCAGGCCTTGAAAATATGGTCGCTCTGGTGCGCCAGGGTGGACGATTTGGCCACATGGTCATCCCCCGCCACGGCGATCACGCCGCCATGGCGCGCGGTGCCCGCGCTGTTGGCGTGTTTGAACACATCCGAGCAACGATCCACGCCAGGGCCCTTGCCGTACCAGATGCCGAACACCCCGTCATATCGGGCCTTGTCGGGAAACAGGTCGAGCTGCTGGGTGCCCCAGACGGCCGTGGCCGCCAGTTCCTCGTTGACCCCGGGTTTGAACACCACCTGATTGGCTTCGAGTATTTTCCTGGCCTTCCACAGCGCCTGGTCATAGCCGCCCAGCGGCGAGCCACGATAGCCCGAGACGAAGCCCGCGGTGTTGAGCCCGGCCGCGGCATCGCGCTGACGCTGCAACATGGGCAGACGCACCAGCGCCTGGATGCCGCTCATGAAGGCGCGGCCGGAACCTTGGGTGTATTTGTCGTCCAGCGTAAGGGTCGCCAGCGCACGACGGATGGGCTCGGGTAGGGGAGCGTTCATCGCCTGTCTCCTTGTAGGGCGCGCACCTTCCGTGGGCGGCGCCGGGGGTCACCGATCGGCCGCCGATCAGGCTGGCCGGGCATTGCGGTGCCACTTTTCT
>JAJTBQ010000145.1 GCA_021286835.1 Thiomonas sp. | reverse complement strand
AGAATGTCGATCAGGGGCACCCCGGTGAACTCGGAGCAAGACACCATGCCGTGCGTGTATTGCACGGTGGGCAGGGCCACGTTGCCCCATTCCATCGCGGAGTTGGCGCCACATTCGATGAAGTGGAAGCGCGACACCGGCTGCATGCGCATGATGTCGCCCACGGTATAGACCTTGGGGTTCTTGATGAGATTCTTCTCACCCATCACCATGAAGCGGAAGTCTTCGGGGTTGATGTCATACCAACCCTGGTGCGAACGGTTGAAGTGCAGACCCGCCGGCGTCACGATGCCGAACATGCCCTGCAGCGGCGCGAACGCCACGTTCGCCTGATTCACAGCAGCCAGGCCCGGGCTGATACGGCGCACCAGGTCTTTTTCGTACTTGGACGGCATGCCGTAAGGCGGCTCGTTCACCGGAGCGCCCAGCGTGGTACGCCACTCTTGCTCTTTCAGAATGAACTTGCTGCCCTTATCGCCCTCCCAGTCGGGGCGATCTGCTGCATAGACGTTCGCGGCGCCACCAGCGGCCATGGTGGCGCTGGCCGTCAGGAACGCTTTACGCAAAAAGTCGCGGCGACCTCCCTGAACCTGGGCGATCTGCTCAGCGCTCAGGAAGTTTTCCGGTGCTTTACGCAGCCGGCCTAGCTTTTTTGTGTAGTCACTCATCCTCTTTCTCGCTTAGTAGGCACGTCGAGCCAGGCGATCCGTCTGCGAAACCGATTCGGGATCATCGAGCTCGATGGCAATTTGAGTACACACGGTCCGGCACAACTGCACTGCCTTCTCGCTCTGCACACGGTAATAAACCAGATTGCCGACGCGGCGCTTGGCGACGACACCGGCTTGATACAACACCTTGAGATGCTGGGACACATTGGGCTGGGTCGAGTCGACCGAGTCCATGATTTCTGTCACGCTTTTTTCGCCTGTACAGATGGAATTGAGGATGCGCAAGCGCAGGGGGGTGGCGAGGACGCCGAAAAGCTCGGCGGCTGAATCGAACACCCGTTCCGCATCGACCGAGAGATCATCTGCGGGCGACGTCACCAGTTCCGGGAGCGTGTCGTTTTGTGGCATATGGATTTGCTTATAAGCAAGCACTGATATTTTTCAAACCATCGTCTGGCTTGTCCACCCTTGTCGGCTAGGAGTTTCCCTAGTCAGGCGCGTGCAATTGCATCAGGAATTTGCTGGAGGGCAAGCGGGTCTTCCAGTGTAGTGAGATCGCCGGGGTCCCGGCCCTCGCAGATCGCCTGGATGGCGCGCCGCAGCATTTTGCCCGAGCGCGTCTTGGGCAGCGCCGTGACCAGGCAGATGCGCTGCGGTCGCGCCACGGCACCAAGCTGGGCATCGACATGGGCGGCAATGGCGGCTTGCAGCGTCGCTGCGGGAACATCGTCCTGCCCCGGGCGGGGCACCACAAAGGCCCATGCGGACTGGCCCTTGAGCGCATCTTGCACACCGACCACGGCCACCTCGGCCACAGCTGGATGCGCGCTGATGCTCTCTTCGATCTCGCGGGTGCCTAGCCGGTGGCCGGCCACGTTGATGACGTCGTCGGTACGGCCGAGGATGTACAGATAGCCGTCCGCATCCTGGCGCCCCCAGTCGAAAGTCGAATACACCTGCCTGTTGGGGTATGTACTCCAGTAAGTATGGACATATCGCGCGTCATCGCCCCAGATGGTCTGCAGACATCCGGGGGGCAGCGGCCAGTCGATGGCCAGGACGCCTTTCTCGCCGACCTCGACTGGGGCGCCATCGGTTTCGTTGCGCAGACAGACCTTGTACCCGGGCATCGAGACCCCAGGCGAACCGAGACGCGACGCCACCTCCGGAAACCCCTGAGGGGTCGCCAGAATGGGCCAGCCCGTCTCCGTCTGCCAGTAGTTGTCGATCACCGGCTTGCCCAGGGACTCGGCCACCCAGCGCCCAGTGGGCTCGTCCAGCGGCTCCCCCGCCAGGAAGATGGCGCGCAGGCTGGAGAGGTCGTGCCGATGCAATAGGGCCGGATCATGACGTTTGAGCACACGCATCGCCGTTGGCGCTGAAAACATCAGGCTGGCCCGATATTGCTCCACCACCCGCCAGAACACGGCGGCGTCGGGACGTATGGGCGTGCCCTCGTACAGGATGGTGGTCATCCCGCAGAGCAAAGGCGCGTAGACGATGTAACTGTGGCCGACGACCCAGCCGATGTCGCTGGTGCAGAAGAAGGTCTCTTCCGCCTTTCCGCCAAACACCGTCCGCATCGAAAGGTGCAGGGCCACGGCATACCCCCCGGTGTCGCGCTGCACTCCCTTGGGTTTGCCCGTGGTGCCCGAGGTGTAGAGGATGTAGCTCGGATGGGTGGACTCGACCCAGGCGCAGGGCACTTGCGCATCGGCGTGCTGCACCCGCAGATCGGCATAGCTGATGTCGCGCAAGGCCTCGCGCGCCCAGCCGACGAGGCCGCGGTCGACCACGACGACTTGCGCGGGCGGATGCTGCGACAGACGCAGAGCCTCATCGAGCAGGGGTTTGTACGCCATGATCTTCCCCGCCCGCGAACCCGCATCGGCGCTGATGATGGCCTTGGGGCGCGCATCGTCGATCCGAGCCGCCAGGCTCACCGAGGCGAACCCGCCGAACACCACGGAATGCACCGCGCCCAGGCGCGCACAGGCCAGCATGGCGAAAACCGCCTCGGGAATCATCGGCATATAGATCAGCACGCGATCACCTTGGCCCACATCGAGGCTCTGCAGGCTCGCCGCCATGATCTGCACTTCGCGGTGCAGGTCGGCATAGCTGTAGGTGAGTTCCTGACCGGTCTCGGTCGACACATAGACCAAGGCCGGCCGATCGGCGCGCCCAGCGAGATGCCGATCGACCGCGTTGTGACAGAGATTGGTCAAGCCACCCGCGAACCACGCGGAGAACGGCGGCTTGCTGCGATCGAGCACCGCGTCCCAGGGCCGATGCCAGTCGATGGCCTGCGCCTGCTCGGCCCAGAACAATTCTGGCGAATCGATGCTGCGGCGATAAAAATCGGCGTAAGTGCCGTCTGCCATGGCGTTATCTCCTGTCATTATTTGCAGAGCCAGCCTAGGAAGAGGCGCTGACGCCGGACTGACGCTGCGCCGTGCTCAGATTTTCACGACGACGCGCCCGCGCACAAGGCCGTCCAGCAGAGCCTGCGCAGCCGTCGCGGCCTGCTCGAGCGGAACTTCCTGCGTGATCCGGTCAAGCACGGTGCCGTCGATCCGCTCGCTCAGTCTTTGCCATGCCTTGCACCGGGCGGCTCGCGGCTGCATCACGCTGTCAATGCCGGCCAGCGTGACGCCTCGGAGAATGAAAGGCGCCACCGTGGTCGGAAAATCCATGCCGCCCGCCAACCCGCAGGCGGCCACCACCCCGCCCCAGCGGGTTTGGGCACAGGCATTGGCCAGGGTGTGGCTGCCCACCGTATCCACCACAGCGGCCCAACGCTCTTTCTGCAGCGGCTTGCCCGGGGACGACAGGGTGTTGCGGTCGATGATCTCGGAGGCACCGAGTGCGCGCAAGTAGGCCTCTTCCTGCAACTTGCCGGTCGACGCCGCGACCGTCCAGCCCGCTTCGGCCAGTAACGCCACCGCCACGCTGCCCACGCCGCCACTCGCGCCGGTAACCAGCACGCTGCCCTGGGAGGGCGAGGCGCCCTGCCGCTCCAGCGCCAGCACGCACAGCGCTGCGGTGTAGCCAGCCGTCCCCAAGGCCATGGCCTGACGCGCCGTGAAGGCCTTGGGCAAGGGAATCAGCCAGTCCGCCCGCAAGCGAGCCCGCTGGCTCAGGCAACCCCAATGCGTTTCGCCGACGCCCCAACCGTTGAGCAGCCAGCGGTCGCCCGCACGCCAATCCGGGTGCGTGCTTTCGAGGACGGTTCCCGCCCCGTCAATGCCAGGCACCATCGGCCACCGCCTCACGACTGGCCCGCGGTTGGTCAGCGCCAGGGCATCCTTGTAGTTCAGCGTGGAATAGTCCACCGCCACGGTCACGTCGCCGTCGGGCAGTTCGCTGTCTTCGCACGTTCCCAATGCGGCCTTGAAGCCCTGATCGGTCTGATCGAGTCGCCAAGCGGTAAACATGTAGAGGTCTCCTCAAAGGCGCCCGTGCTGCGCCGCACAATGATTGACACGGAAGACCAATTTACCTAAATTCGCGCGCTTATGCGCGTCAATCCCCTGTTCGTCCAGATCGCCTTGGCCTGCTGCCTGCTGGGTAGCGCTTCGGCGTGGGCCGATCCGGCGGCGCTGCCTCGGGTCGACCCCGCCCAGCCCTCGGAGCAGGCGGTGCGGGACGTGCAGAATGCCCAGCGGGATGATGCATCCCTGCGTCAATGGCTGACCCAGAACGGATTCGTCCAGCAGGTCTCGACCCGCGCCTCCGATCTGGTGGTCAATGCGTTGAGCTTTCTTGGCGTGAAGTATCGCTACGGGGGCGACTCGGCACGCAGCGGCTTCGACTGTTCGGGTTTTGTTCGCTACGTCTACGAAGAAACCTTGGGCACGGTGCTGCCGCACAACGCCGCGCAGCAGGCTCGCGAAGGCGAAAAAGTTTCTGAGAGTCAGCTCAAGCCCGGCGACCTGGTGTTTTTCAATACCTTGCGCCGGGCGTTCTCGCATGTGGGTATCTATATTGGCAACGGCCAGTTCATTCATGCTCCACGCTCGGGCCAGACCATCCGGGTCGAGAATCTGGATTCACCCTACTGGGCCAAACGCTTCGACGGCGCACGCCGCATCATGACGGGGCAGCAGACGGAAGTGGCGCAGGACGACGCCGCCAGCAATTCTGCCAATCCGCCCGGGTCAACCGGCCAGTAGGTCGCGCCGCGCTCGGTACGGCGGGCAGCGCTGCCGCCACGCCAGAGGCCTCACGCGATAAAAACGGGCCGAAGCCCGTTTTTTATCGCCTGGGCGGTGGCAAGTCGGTGCAACTTCCCTCGGCTGCCTCGGCCGCAAGGCCGACCGATTCGCCCAGCGTCGGGTGGGGATGCACGGTGCGGCCGATATCCACCGCGTCTGCCCCCATCTCGATCGCCAGGGCGATTTCCCCGATCAGATCGCCCGCGTGGGTGCCGACGATGCCGCCCCCCACGATGCGGTGAGTGGCCTGGTCGAACAACAGCTTGGTGAAGCCTTCGTCGCGGCCGTTGGCAATGGCCCGGCCGGATGCCGACCACGGAAACAGCCCCTTGGTCACGGCGATGCCTTCGGCCTTGGCCGCCTCTTCGGTCAAGCCGACCCAGGCAATCTCCGGATCGGTATAGGCCACGCTGGGAATCACCCGTGCATCGAAGGCAGTCTTCGCCAGCGCGTCGTCACCCTTGAGTTCGCCCGCACAAACCTCGGCGGCGACATGACCCTCGTGCAC
>JAJTBQ010000144.1 GCA_021286835.1 Thiomonas sp. | reverse complement strand
GGCATGGTGGGCATCAACGTGCCCATTCCGGTGCCGATGGCCTGGCATGGCTTCGGCGGCTGGAAAGCCAGCCTGTTCGGCGACATGCATGCCTATGGCGAGGAAGGCGTGCGCTTCTACACCAAGCAGAAGAGCATCATGCAGCGCTGGCCGGAAAGCACGCCCAAAGGCGCCGAGTTCGTCATGCCCACGGCGAAGTAAGCCGAACGCGCCCGCCGCCGCGGCATGGCGGCACCGCGTCTTGCAGCCGTTCGACGCGGTCATGTCATGATGCACGCACCATGAGCGACTCCACCTTCGACTACATCATCATCGGCGCGGGCACCGCGGGCAGCCTGCTGGCCAACCGCCTGAGCGCCGATACCGACAAGCGCGTGCTGCTGATCGAGGCCGGACGCAAGGACGACTACCACTGGATCCACATTCCGGTGGGCTATCTGTACTGCATCGGTAACCCGCGCACCGACTGGCTCTACCAGACCGAAGCCGACCCCGGGCTCAACGGCCGCACCCTGCGCTACCCGCGCGGCAAGGTGCTGGGCGGGTGCAGCAGCATCAACGGCATGATCTATATGCGCGGCCAGGCCCGCGACTACGACGCCTGGGCGACCCTCACCGGCGATGATGCTTGGCGCTGGGACGCCTGCCTGCCCGACTTCATCGCCCATGAAAACCACTGGCGCCGCGATGCCGGCGCCGACCGTGCCAACGACCCGTCCTTCGCCGCGCTGCACGGCCATGGCGGCGAATGGCGGGTGGAGAAGCAACGCCTGCGCTGGGACATCCTCGACGCCTTCGCCCAGGCGGCACAACAGGCTGGCATTCCCGCCACCGACGACTTCAACCGCGGCAGCAACGAGGGCGTCAGCTATTTCGAAGTCAATCAGAAAGGCGGCTGGCGCTGGAACGCAGCCAAGGCCTTTCTGCGCCCGACCTGCTATGGCCGCAAGAACTTCGAGCTCTGGAACGGGGCCCAGGTCACACGTCTTCTGTTCGACACCGCGCCAGACGGCAGCCCACGCTGCACCGGCGCCGAGGTCTGGACCGGCCGCGAGACGCTCACCGTGCGCGCCACCCGGGAAGTCGTGCTCAGCGCGGGCGCCATCGGTTCGCCGCAGATCCTGCAGCTTTCGGGCGTGGGGCCTGCAGCGCTGCTGCAGCAACACGGCATCACGCCCGTGATCGACCTGCCGGGCGTGGGCGCCAATCTGCAGGATCATCTGCAGATCCGCGCGGTGTTCAAGGTGAAGGGCACGCGCACGCTCAACACACGGGCGGCGTCAAGCTGGGGCAAGGCGATGATCGGTCTGGAATACGCCCTCAAGCGCACCGGCCCGATGAGCATGGCACCCAGCCAGCTCGGCGTATTCACCCGCAGCAGCGCGCAATACGCCCATCCCAACCTCCAGTACCACGTGCAGCCGCTCAGCCTGGACGCCTTCGGCGAACCCCTGCACGCTTTCGACGCCTTCACCGCCAGCGTCTGCAATCTCAACCCCGGCAGCCGGGGAACGGTGCGGATCAAGAGCCCGCGCTTTGCCGACGCACCGGCCATTGCGCCCCATTACCTCAGCACCGACGAGGATCGCCAGGTGGCGGCAGACAGCCTGCGCCTGACCCGCCGCATCGTGGCGCAACCGGCGCTGGCACGCTACTCGCCGGAGGAGTTCAAACCGGGCACGCAGTTTCAGACCGATGCCGAACTCGCCCGCCTGGCGGGGGACATTGCCACCACCATCTTCCACCCTGCGGGCACGACGGCCATGGGCCGGGCCGACGACCCCGATGCGGTGGTGGATACGCGGCTGCGCCTTCGCGATGGCCGCGGCGGCGTGGTGGCCGGGCTGCGCGTGGTCGACGCCGGGGTGATGCCCCGGATTCCCAGCGGCAACATCAACAGCCCGACGCTGATGATCGCCGAGAAGGCCGCCCGCTGGATCCGCGCCGCGGCCAAGGCATAGCCGGTGTGCAGGCCCGCGGCTGACGCGAGGGCCTCAGTAGTGCGCGTTCACAGCGCCTCGGCGCTGTAGCGCACGCGCAAAGTCTGCGTCGCGCCCGGCGCCAGGCTCAAAGCATTGTCGGCGGCGTTGGCCGATTCCACGCAAAGCATGTTGCGCCAGCCCTGCGCGGTGTAGTCGCCCATGGCGGCGGCCTTCTGCTCCCAGGGCGTCCAGACCACGGTGGAAGCCGAGCCCTGCTTGGCAATGCGCAGCCTCCGCTGCAAGCGGGGATCGACGATGACGCATTCCGCCGTCGTATCCACATACACGCGATCGGTTTCGCCGCCAAAGCGCAGCGCGCCCACCTGGCGCTTGCGGGCGAAGTCTTCGGTCTTGTCGAGATAGGCGCAGCCGTCCAGCCCATGCAGCTCGACCTCGGCAATATCGCCGACCTGAAAGTAGGTGTGCAGCGCCTCGCTCAGCGCCAAGGTCTGCCCGCTGGCGTTGTGCGTGGTCAGTGTCATCTCCAGCACGTCCGACACCTGCACGCGCAGAATCACGGGCGTGTCGTGCGGCCATTGGGCGCGCGTGGCCTCCGAGGGCTGCAGTTGCAGGGTCAGATGGGTGACGCCGTTCGAGGCGCCGCTGTCGATCACCGCCCACGGCACGGTACGCGCAAAGCCGTGTGCCGGGAACTGGCTTTCGCGCGGATGCGCGCCAAACCACGGCCAACACACCGGCACGCCGCCGCGAATGGACTTGCCCGGCAGATAGCGCGCCGCCTCGGAGACCCACACCACCGGCTCCGGCTGGGCCTTGGGGCGGAAACGGGTGAGATGCGCGCCCTGCAGACAAAGGCTGGCCAGCCCGGATGCATTGTCGATCTCGGCGAAGATCAGACCGGTCGGATGGGCGCGGAAGGCCAATTGACCGGGGATGGCGAAACGGTTGAGCGTATCGAGGTTGTGCATGGGCGTCTCGGCAACGAGGAAGGGGGAGACTTCATTGTCCCTCGGCGGATGGGGCCGCGGTCAAATCGTCACGCGCGGCACCCGGGTCGAAGTCCAGGCGGCGAGCAGCGTCAGCCCGCCAGCGCAGAAAAACGCCAGATGGAAGGCGCGAATGACCGTCTGCGCCGCGCCAGGATCGGTGGCATGCAGCGCGGCCTGCAGATCCGCGCTGGAGGTCAGACCGAACACCAGGGCGCCAAACACCGCCGTACCCACGGCCGCTCCGGTAGACCTCGCCAGCGAAACCGTGGCCGCTGCCGCGCCGAGCCGACTGCGGCCCGCCACCGTCTGCACCACCAGTTGCGACGTCGGCATCACCGTCCCGAAACCCAGTCCGGCCACCACCCCCAAGGTGCCGATCGCCAGGGGCACTGCCGGCACCACCCCCAGCAAACCCAGCGCCAGCGCCGCGACGCTCAGCCCCCAGCGCGGCGGCACATCCGGACGCCCCGTCCTGGCGACCAGCCGGCCGGTGGCATTGGCCCCGAGCACCAGCCCCGCCGTCAGCGGCAGCAAAAGCAGGCCCGCGTGCGCCGCGCCGGTCGCGTGTCCCACCTGCAGATACACCGGCAGAAAGAACACGAGGGCGAACAGGGCCGCCGCAAATAAGACCAGGGTGACGCCCGTCCACGCGATCGCGGGCAGACGCAGCAACTCCAGCGGAAGAAAGGGATGAGGGTGTCCGCGCTCGCGTTGCAGCAACAGACCGCCGAGGCCCAGGGCCAGACCCACCATGACGGCACTGGGCCACGACGCCCAGGCGAAGCGGTGCCCCGCCAGCGTGAGCCAGAGCAGCATCAGCGAGGCGCAAGCGGCGAACAACACCACACCCAGCGCATCGTGCGATTCGCCAGGCTGTCGGTAGCGCGCACTCGCCGGCAGGCGCAACACCCGCCACACCCCCAGCGCCGCCAGCGGCAGATTGCCGATGAACAGCCAGCGCCAGCTGAAGTGACTGACGACCAGGCCGCCCAGCACCGGCCCCGTCACGCTGGCCAGCACGAACACCATGCCGAAGTAGGCCTGGAAGCGCGGACGCTGCCGCGGAGGAACGACTTCGCCGATGAGCGCCTGGCTCATCACCATCAAGCCGCCGCCGCCCAGCCCCTGCAACAGCCGCGCGGCGATCAGCCACCACATGCCCTGCGCCAGGGCACAGGCCAGCGAGCCGAGGGCAAACAGCCCCAGTGCCGCGATCAGCGCGTCGCGCCGGCCGTAGCGGTCTCCGAGTCGTCCATACAGCGGCGCCATGATGGTGGACGCCAGCAGATAGCCCACGGCAATCCAGGCACTGTCGGCAAAATCGCCCAGGTCGCGCGCAATGGCTGGCGTGGCAGCCGCCAGCAGGGTCTGATCGACCGCCGCCAGAAAGATCGGCAGCATGACGGCGGCGAACAACTGCACGAACGCGGCACGGCTGACGACGCCGTCGTCAGGGCCCGTGGAAGAGGACGCATGGAGGGGATGCGGCACGCAGAGCACTCGTCAAAAACGACGCGAGCGGCCCAGGCCGCCCGACATCTTGGCCCGGCCCAAGCGGGCCGGAAAGCGCGACTCAGTCGCCGCCGATCTCGCCTGCCGCGGTCTGCAGATAGTTCTGCAGACCCATGCTCTTGCACAGCTTGATCTGCGTTTCCAGATAGTCGATGTGCTCCTCGGTGTCATCGAGGATGTCGGTGAGAATGTCGCGGGACACGAAATCCCGCACCGATTCGCAGTGGGCGATGGCTTCGACATACAGCGTGCGGCCATGCTCTTCGAGCTTGAGGTCGCACTCCATGCACTCCGGTACGTTTTCGCCGATGCGCAGCTTGTCGAGATCCTGCAGATTGGGCAGCCCGTCGAGGAACAGAATGCGCTTGATCAGCTTGTCGGCATGGCCCATCTCCTCGATGGACTCCTTGTACTCATGCTCGCCCAGATCTTTCAGACCCCAGTTCTCATACATGCGGGCGTGCAGAAAGTACTGATTGATGGCGGTGAGTTCGACCTTCAGCGCCTTGTTCAGATATTGAATGACCTTGGCGTCACCTTTCATGGGCGTCTCCAGATGGGTTGAACAGACTGAGGCGCCGACAACGGCGTTCCACAGCATGGCATGCGCCCAGCGTAGCAGGGCCATCCCATCCAGATGTCAAAAAAAGTGAATATCGCGACGTTGACTTGGGCAACCGATGCCAGCCCCGTCCTCAAGCCGCTACGGCAATCGGCACGCAGCGCCGACGCTCGGCCTGGGCCTGCCGCTCAAGCTCACCGGCGATGACCTGCTTGGCGCATTGCGCGCAGCGGCCACATTGCGCCCCGACGCCCAGGTGCTCCCGCACCTCACGCAGGCTGCACAGGTCATGCTCGCGCATGGCCTGGCGAATCTGACCATCGGTGACATTGCGGCAAATGCAGACGAACATGGCGGCGCGAACTCCAGCAAATACGAATAAGTCGCATCATCCTATTGTTGCGAATGATTGTCAATAACCACC
>JAJTBQ010000143.1 GCA_021286835.1 Thiomonas sp. | reverse complement strand
GTGCTGCTGATGACCATTCCCGGTCTGGCGCTGTTCTACGGCGGCATGGTGCGCAAGAAGAATGTGCTGGCCACGCTGATGCAGAGCTTCGCCATCACCTGCCTGGTGACGGTGCTGTGGATGATCATCGGCTACAGCCTGGCGTTCACTCCGGGCAACGGGTTCATCGGCGGATTGAGCCGGTTCTTCCTGAACGGCATGGGCCTGGACGCGGCCAACCCGCTGGCACCGACCATTCCCGAATCCACCTACATGACCTTCCAGATGACCTTCGCCATCATCACCCCGGCGCTGATCGTGGGGTCGTTCGCCGACCGCATGAAGTTCTCGGCCCTGCTGTGGTTCATGGGCATCTGGCTGCTTGCCGTGTACGCCCCGATCGCTCACATGGTGTGGGGTGGCGGCTTCCTCGGCGGTGACGGCGTGCTCGACTACGCCGGTGGTACCGTGGTGCACATCAACGCCGGTGTCGCGGGTCTGGTGGCTGCACTGGTCATCGGCAAGCGCGTGGGTTACGGCAAGGAAGCCATGCCGCCGCACAACCTGGTGCTGACCATGATCGGCGCCTCGCTGCTGTGGGTAGGCTGGTTCGGCTTCAACGCCGGTTCCGCCGTGGCTGCAAGCGACCGTGCCGGCATGGCCATGGCCGCCACGCAGATCGCCACCGCCGCAGCCGCCTTGGGCTGGATGTTCGCCGAGTGGATCGCCCGCGGCAAACCCACCATCCTGGGCATCACCTCCGGTGCTGTGGCCGGTCTGGTGGCCATCACCCCGGCTTCCGGCTTCGTCGGCCCTGGCGGCGCCCTGGCCATCGGCCTGATCGCTGGCGTGGTGTGCTTCTGGACCGCGGTCTACATGAAGGAAATGATCGGCTATGACGACTCGCTCGACGCCTTCGGCGTGCATGCCATCGGCGGCATCGTCGGCGCCATGCTCACCGGCGTGTTCGCGGTCAAGGCCATCGGCGGCACCGCCGGCGCCCTGGAAGGCAATATGGCCCAGATCCTGATCCAGGCCAAGGGCGTGGGCTTCACCATCGTCTACGACGCCATCGTCACCTTCGTCATCCTCAAGGTCATCGACATGGTCATCGGCCTGCGTGTCACCGAAGAGCAGGAACGCGAAGGTCTGGACATCAGCCTGCACGGCGAGCAAGTGCTCTGAGCGCAAGTTTCCCGACGGTGCGGCGGCCAGCCGCCGCGCCCGAAGGCGTCTCCTCATCCTGTCCCCAGGATGTTCCAACCGCCCCGATGGGGCGGTTTTTTTTGCGCAGGAATAAATCGTGCCCCCAGGCCGTCCATGCAGCATCCCCACCCCAAACGGAGCTGACGATGAACACCGCAACCCGCCTGACCCCCACCCTCACCGCCGCGGCACTGGCCTTCTCTGCGCTCTGGATCGCGCCTTCGGCCTACGCCGACACCCCCACCGAGGCCGCCCGGACGCACATCGAGGCGATTGCCGCGGGCAACGTGGACGCCATCACCGCCAGCTATGGCCCGGACGCCATGCTCGAATGGGTCGGCGGCCCGCTGGACGGCCGTTACGCCGCAGCCGACACCATCAAGACCACCTGGACCAAGTTCACCAAGGCCAACGGCCCGCTCAAGGCCGAGATCGCGCATCTGCAGGAATCGGCCAACCCGAAGGGCGCCACCGTCACGGCCGATGTCGTGTTCCAGGGCAAGGCGGCGATTCCGGTGCGCTATGTGCTCACCTATCGCGACGGCAAGCTGGTCGATGAAATCTGGCAAATCGACCCCAAACTCGCCAACAAAGGCGGATACTGACCCCACCCAAGGCATGCCCACCCTCGAACCCGTCCCGCCATGGCCGACCGCCATCAACTGCTGACCGAGCAGATCCCGCACCTGCGGCGCTATGCCCGCGTTCTCCATGCAGGGCGCATGGCCGACGCCGACGATCTGGTGCAGGACACGCTCGAGCGCGCCGTCAACAAATGGGGGCTCTGGCGAGGCGTGGGCAGTGTGCGGCCCTGGCTGTTCTCCATCATGCACAACCTGTTCGTCGATCAGTGCGCCGTGCGCCAGGCGCAGGCCACGCAGGCGCTGGACGACCTGCCCGATGGCGCCCTTCCGGTGCAGGCCGCCAACCAGGAGCTTCGCCTTGAGGCCCTGGAACTCCTGGCCGCCCTGCAACGCCTGAGCGTGCCCTTGCGCGAGGTGTTGCTGCTGGTGGCGGTGGAAGGGCTCAGCTATGCCGAAACGGCCAAGGCGCTGAGCGTGCCCACCGGCACCGTGATGTCCCGCCTGTCGCGCGCGCGCAGCCAGCTCTGGCAACTCACCAGCGGTGAAGGGGCGCAGCGTCCGGCGCTGCGCGTCATCGAAGGTCAAAGGAGTGTGGGATGAATCCGCAACGCCCCGACCGCGACACCCTCATGGCCTATGTCGACGGCCAACTCGACGACACCCGGCGTGCCGAGGTCGATCGCTACCTGGAACACGAAGCACGGCTGGCTCAGACGGGTGAGCAGACTCATCCGGGTGCGCACACCTCGGTGCGTGCCGAGATCGCCGCCCTGCAGGCGCAAAACCTGGCACTGCGCGAGGCGCTCGCCCCCTTGCTCGACGAACCTGTGCCCGCGCGACTGCTGCAGCCTCTCGCACCTCCCGCGCGCCCCTGGGTGCGCGCGGCGGCGGTGGCGTTGTGGATCGGCGTGGGCGCGGTGGCGGGCAGCCTGATCACCCGCGAATCGCAGCAGGACGACGCCGTGGTCGCCGCGCAGAACGAAGGCATGCAGCACTTCGTGCATCAGGCCGAACTCGCCTACGCCGTCTACACCCCGGACGCGCGCCGACCGGTGGAAGTGCGCGAGGGCAGCGATCTGACCACCTGGCTGTCGCGCCGCCTGCAGCGTCCCATCGTGGCGCCCGACGCCCTGCCCGGCGGTCTGGTGCTCATGGGTGGCCGCCTGCTGCCCGGCATGCCGGGCAAACCCGCCGCACAGCTCATGTACCAGGACGCGCAAGGCCACCGCGTCACGGTCTATCTGCGCGGCATGGCCAAGCCCACCGCCGAAACATCCTTCCGCATCGTGCCCGGAAAACAAGCGTCCACCTTCTATTGGGTGGATCGTCAATGGGGCTACGCGCTGACCGGCGATCTGCCCCGCGCCCAACTGCTGGACGCGGCGCGCGCGCTCTATCAGCGCTACACCGCCGACGATCCGGCCCCGCCGGGCCCCACCGCTGCGCCGCAAGCCTGACCTCGCGGCGTCCCTTTCGATCCCCTCGCCTTGCAGACCGGCGCTCCGGCGTCGATAGGCCGGGCTTTTTTCGACCTTCAGGAGTGCACATGACCCAACCCACCTCACCCAAGCCCAACGCCACCCGCCGCACCCTGTTGCGCAGCAGTCTGCTCGGCGCCGGATGGCTGCTGGCCTCGGCCACGCCGCTGGCCCTGGCGGACAACACCCCTTCGCTCAAGGTCTACGGCCCCGGAGGCCCTGCGCCCGCCATGCACGAGGCCGCCGCGGCTTTCGAAAAGGCCACGGGCATCAAGGTCGAGGTCACCGCCGGCCCAACGCCAAAGTGGATCGACGCCGCGCGCGCCAACGCCGACCTGATCTATTCAGGCTCGGAAACCATGATGAGCGACTTCGTCACCGCCATGAATGGCCAGCTCGACAACGCCGATGTCACTCCACTCTATCTTCGGCCCCTCTCCATCCTGGTGCGCCCGGGCAACCCCAAGCACATCACCGGCTTCAAGGACCTGCTCAAACCCGGCATCAAGGTGCTCGTGGTCAACGGCGCCGGGCAGAACGGGGTCTGGGAAGATGCCGCCGGCCGCCTGGGCGACATCCGCACCGTGCGCGCGCTGCGCAAGAACATCGTCGCCTATCCGGGCAACAGCGCGCTGGCCCGCCAGGCCTGGATCGACCAGCCCGACATCGATGCCTGGTTGATCTGGAACATCTGGCAGGTTTCCAACCCCAAGCTGGCCGATCAGGTCGCCGTGGAAGAGCCCTACCGCATCTACCGCGATACCGGCATCGCCCCGACCGCGCGCGGCAAACAGCAGCCCGCGTCGCAGCAGTTCATCGCCTTTCTGCAAAGCCCGCAAGGCGCGGCGATCTTTCAGCGCTGGGGCTGGATGACGCACGGCGCCTGAGCGCGGCCCGCCCCCGCCCGAGCACAACCTCGCGGGCTCTGCAAGAATCGGGGGATCTTCATGCATTCCCCATCAGAACAATGATCCCGCATCTCATCACGTCCTCGGGCGATCCCGTCCTCGAACTCGAACAGCGCATCCTCGAGGCGCAACCGGCCATCGAACGCTGGTTCCGCCTCGAATGGATGGAACACACCCCGCCGTTCTACAGCTCGGTCGATCTGCGCAATGCCGGCTTCAAGCTCGCGCCGGTCGACACCAATCTGTTCCCCGGCGGCTTCAACAACCTCTCCCCGGAGATGATGCCGCTGGCCGTGCAGGCCGCCATGGCCGCGATCGAGAAAATCTGCCCGGAGGCCAAGAACCTGCTGGTGATTCCCGAGAACCACACCCGCAACACCTTCTACCTCGAGAACGTCCACACCCTGATGCGCATCTTCCGCCAGGCCGGACTGAACGTGCGCCTGGGTTCGCTCGACGAATCGCTGGCCGACCCCATGCACCTCAAGCTGCCGTCGGGCGGCGAACTCGTGGTCGAACCGCTGATCCGCAACAAACTGCGCCTCGGCCTGAAAGACTTCGATCCCTGCACCATCCTGCTCAACAACGATCTGTCGGGCGGCATCCCGCCCATCCTGCAGGGCCTGCACGAGCAATACCTGCTCCCGCCGCTGCACGCCGGCTGGGCGGTGCGGCGCAAGTCCAATCACTTCCATGCCTATGACGACGTGGCGAAGAAGTTCGCCAAGCTCATCGGCGTGGACCCGTGGATGCTCAACCCCTACTTCACCCAGTGCGGCAAGATCAACTTCCAGGAGCGTCATGGCGAAGACTGTCTGGCCGAGGCGGTCGACGGCGTGCTCACCAAGGTGCGCAAGAAGTACAAGGAATACGGCATTCAGGAAAAGCCCTTTGTCATCGTCAAGGCCGACGCCGGCACCTACGGCATGGGGGTGATGACCGTGCGCGACCCCAGCGAGGTCAAAGACCTCAACCGCAAGACCCGCAACAAGATGAGCGTGGTCAAGGAAGGCCTGGAGGTCAGCGAGGTGCTGGTACAGGAAGGCGTGCCCAGCGTCGAACGCCTGCAGGAAGCGGTCTGCGAGCCCGTGGTGTACATGATGGACCGCTATGTCGTGGGCGGCTTCTACCGCGTGCACGCCGACCGCGGGCCGGACGAGAACCTCAACGCCCCCGGCATGCACTTCGTGCCGCTGGCTTTCGAGGAGCAGTTCAACGTGACCCACCCGGAAGCCGCCCCCGGCACCAACGGGCCGAACCGCTTCTACATGTACGGCGTCATCGCCCGGCTGGCCATGGTCGCCGCCAGCTACGAGCTGGAGCGCACCGACCCCGAAGTCGAACTGGGCTGAG
>JAJTBQ010000142.1 GCA_021286835.1 Thiomonas sp. | reverse complement strand
GCGCGCCGACATTGACCGGAATCCGGGTGGGGCCGCGCGCCGCGGCCGACAATGCAGCATCGCAGCAAGCCTTCAGGAGCTCCCATGGACGACAAGCAGCCCCCCAGCGTCACCCTCACACAGATCAAGGACTATCAGTTCGACATCCATTACGCGCCGGACCGGCCCGCGCTGCTGTCCGACGAGCCGCCGCCCCTGGGCGAAGGCGCGGGGCCGTCGCCCTCGCACCTCCTGCTCGCCGCCGTGGGCAACTGCATGAGTTCCAGCCTGTACTTCGCGCTGACCAAGTTCAAGCTCGACCCCAAGGGGCTGACCACCACCGCGTCGGGCGAGATCGGCCGCAACGAGGCCGGCCGCCTGCGCGTGCTGGCCATCGCCGTGGACATCCGCATGGGCGCCGCCGCCCAGGGCATGGAACGGCTCGACCGCGTGCTGATGCAGTTCGAGCAGTTCTGCACCGTGGGCGAGAGCGTGCGCCAGGGCATTCCGGTGACGGTTTCGGTGTTTGACGGCAGCGGGCAGAAACTCAAATAAATGCGCAGAATGGCGTTTTGCGTCTTTTGTGTTCTTCGCGCGCGCCATGACTTCTTCTGCCACGACCCCGCCCCCCGCGCCCGGATTCACCGACGCCCGCGCCACCTGGGACGCACGCTTCGCCCAGCCCGGGCTGCTCTTCGGCGCTGAGCCGAACGCCTTTCTCGTGCGCGAGGCCGCGCGCCTCGCCCCGGCCAGCCGGGTGCTCAGCGTGGCCGACGGCGAGGGCCGCAACAGCCTGTGGCTGGCCGAGCAGGGCCACGCCGTCACCGCGTTCGACCTCTCGCCCATCGCGGTGGACAAGGCCCGGCGCTGGGCTGCCGAGCGCGTCGCCTCTCAAGGAAACGCTGGGCCGGCGAGCCGGCCCAGGGGGCTCTCAGTCGCGTTTCACGTTGCAGGCGTCGACGACTGGGATTGGGCGCCCGACCGGTTCGATGCCGTGGTCGCCATCTTCGTGCAATTCGCCGACCCCGCGCTGCGCCAGCGCCTGTTCGACGGCATGTGGCGCACCCTTCAGCCCGGCGGCCTGCTCTGCGTGCAGGGCTACACCCCCAAGCAGCTCGACTACCGCACCGGCGGCCCCGGACGGCTCGATCATCTCTACACCCCGGAGCTGCTGCGCTCGCTGCTGCCCGAGGCCGAATGGCTGGTGCTGCGCGAGCACGAGGCCACGCTGCAGGAAGGCGCCGGTCACGCCGGACGCTCGGCTCTGATCGACGCCGTGGCCCGCAAGCCGCGCTGATCGCCCGGCCCGGGCGCACCCGGGCTCGGCTCCAGCCGCAACAGACCTCATCCCCGCCGGGCCGGCCGGCCCATCCGCGCGCCGCATTTTTTACGCGCGGTTTACGCACGTCTGCCTACGCTTTCGAATCATCAATGGCACGAGGCGGCGCAGCGGCGTCGAACCCCATGGATCTGTTCTGGATTGCCCTGACGCTGGCGCTGTTCGCGTCGGTCTTCGCCCTGGTGGCGTTCTGTGACCGTCTGCTGCAAAGGAGCTGAAGTGAGTCTGTTTATCGGAGTGGGCGCGCTCGGCGCATTCGCGTTGCTGATCTATCTGCTGGTGGCGCTGTTTCGCGCGGAGGACTTCTGATGACGCCCGAATTCTTCGCCCTGCTGGGCGCCCTGCTGCTGGTGGTGCTCGGCGCGGCGCGGCCCCTGGGTCGCTATTTCGCCTGGATCATGGACGGTGGCCCCGCCTGGCGGCCGCTGGCCCGGCTGGAGACGGCGCTGTTGCGCCTGTGCGGCGTCGAACCCGCCGAGATGCGCTGGACACGCTACGCGATGGCGCTGCTGGTCTTCAGTCTGCTGGGCACGCTGCTGGTGTACGCGCTGCAGCGTCTGCAAGGGCTGCTGCCGCTCAATCCGCAGCAGTTCGGCGCGGTCAGCCCCGACTCCAGCTTCAACACCGCCATCAGCTTTGTCACCAACACCAACTGGCAGGGCTATGCGGGCGAATCCACGATGAGCAACCTCACGCAGATGCTGGGGCTGGCGGTGCAGAACTTCGTCTCGGCGGCGTCGGGCATCGCCGTGGCCTTCGCCCTGATTCGCGGATTCGCGCGGCACAGCGTGCAGGGGGTCGGCAACTTCTGGGTGGACCTCTACCGCATCACGATGTACGGCCTGCTGCCGCTGTCGCTGCTGCTGGCGGTGGCGCTGGTCAGCCAGGGCGTCATCCAGACCTTCTCGGCCAACACCCCGGTCACCACGCTGCAGGCCACCACCTACACCACGCCCAAGCTGGACGCCGAGGGACAGCCGCTGCACGATGCCGCCGGGCAGGCGGTGCAGCAGACCGTGACCGTCACCCAGCAGACCCTGCCCATGGGGCCGGTGGCGTCGCAGGAGGCGATCAAGGAGCTGGGCACCAATGGCGGCGGCTTCTTCAACGCCAATTCCGCCCACCCGTATGAAAACCCGAACGCGCTGAGCAACTTCCTGGAGATGATCGCGGTGCTGCTGATTCCCGCAGCACTGGTCTACACCTTCGGTCTAGCCGTGGGCGACACCCGCCAGGGCTGGGCCCTGCTGGCCGCGATGACGCTGGTGTTCGCGGTGGCCGTCACCGGCCTGGCCGCGGCCGAACAGCGGGGCAACCCCGCCATCGCCGCGCTCGGCGTCGATCAGGCGCACGGGGCGCTGCAGTCCGGCGGCAATATGGAAGGCAAGGAGACGCGCTTCGGCATCGCCGCCTCGGCCCTGTTCGATGCCGTGACCACCACCACCTCCTGCGGCGCGGTGAACGCCATGATCGACTCGTTCACGCCGCTGGGCGGGCTGGTGCCGATGGCGCTCATCCAGCTCGGCGAAGTGGTGTTCGGCGGCGTCGGCTCGGGGCTGACGGGCATGCTGGTCTTCGCCCTGGTGGCGGTGTTCGTCGGCGGGCTGATGATCGGCCGCACGCCCGAATACGTCGGCAAGAAGGTCGAGGCCTTCGACATGAAGATGGTGTCCATCGCCGTGCTGCTCATGCCCGCGCTGGTGCTGCTCGGCACGGCGCTGGCCGTCGTGGTGCCGGCCGGACTGGCAGGCCTGGCCAATCCGGGCGCGCACGGATTCTCCGAGATCTTCTACGCCTTCACCTCGGCCGCGAACAACAACGGCAGCGCCTTTGCCGGGCTGTCGGCGAACACGCCGTTCTACAACGGCTGGCTCGGCGTGGCGATGCTGCTGGGCCGCTTCGCCGTCATGGTGCCCACCCTGGCGCTGGCCGGTTCGCTGGCGGCGAAGAAGCGCATTCCGGCCGGCGGCGGCACCCTGCCCACGCATGGGCCGCTGTTCATCAGCCTGCTCATCGGCGTGCTGCTGCTGGTGGGCGCGCTGAACTTCTTCCCGGCCTGGGGCCTGGGACCGATCGTCGAGCATTTGCAGCTCTGGAAGTGAGATCCGCATGACACGCAAGTCCCGTCCTTTATTCGACGCTGCCCTGCTGCGTCCGGCCCTGGTGGATGCGTTCACCAAGCTCGACCCCCGCGTGCAATGGCGCAACCCGGTGATGTTCGTGGTGTACGTGGGCAGCCTGTTTACCAGCGCGCTGTGGGTGCAGGCGCTGGCCGGGCAGGGCGAGGCCCCGGCCTGGTTCATCGGCGCGGTCACGCTGTGGCTGTGGTTCACGGTGCTGTTCGCCAACTTTGCCGAGGCCCTGGCCGAAGGGCGCGCCCGGGCCCAGGCGGCTTCGCTGCGCGGCATGAAAAAGACCGTGGTCGCCAAGAAGTTGTCCGAGCCACGCCAGGGCGCGGCCTGGACGCAGGTGCCCGGCGAGAGCCTGCGCCGCGGCGACGTCGTGCTGGTGGAGGCCGGTGATCTGCTGCCTTGCGACGGCGAGGTGATCGAAGGCGTGGCCGCGGTGGACGAGAGCGCCATCACCGGCGAGTCGGCCCCGGTGATCCGCGAGTCGGGCGGCGATTTCTCGGCGGTGACCGGCGGCACCAAGGTGCTGTCGGACTGGATCGTGGTGCGCTGCACGGCCGATCCCGGCGAGTCCTTCCTCGACCGCATGATCGGCCTGGTCGAAGGCGCCAAGCGGCGCAAGACGCCCAACGAGATCGCGCTGACCATTCTGCTGGTGGCGCTGACCCTGGTGTTCCTGCTGGTCACCGTCACGCTGTTGCCGTTCTCCGTCTATGCGGTGCAGGCCCGCCATGCCGGCACGCCGGTCACCCTCACGGTGCTGATCGCGCTGCTGGTCTGCCTCATCCCGACCACCATCGGCGGCCTGCTGTCGGCCATCGGCGTGGCCGGCATGGGGCGCATGCTGCTGGCCAATGTCGTGGCCACCTCGGGGCGCGCCATCGAGGCGGCGGGCGATGTCGACGTGCTGCTGCTCGACAAGACCGGCACCATCACCCTCGGCAACCGCCAGGCCAGCGCGTTCCTGCCCGCGCCCGGCGTGAGCGTGGCCGAACTGGCCGACGCCGCGCGCCTGGCCTCGCTGGCGGACGAGACGCCCGAAGGCCGCAGCATCGTGACCCTGGCGCGGCAGGATGGCACCGCCCTTGAACCCGCCGCCGATCCGGCCGCCAGCTTCGTCGCCTTCTCGGCCCAGACCCGCATGAGCGGGGTGGATCTGCCGGGCCGCATCATCCGCAAGGGCGCCGCCGACGCGCTCAAGCGCTGGGTCGACGAGCGCGGCAGCCCCTGGCCCGAGGTGGTCGTGCGCCATGTCGAAGCGGTGGCGCGGCGCGGCAGCACGCCGCTGGTCGTGGCCGAACGCGCCTCCGACGACGAGGGGGCGCCCGCCCGAGTGCTCGGCGTCGTGGAGCTCAAGGACATCGTCAAGAGCGGCATCAAGGAACGCTTCGCCCAACTGCGCCGCATGGGCATCCGCACGGTGATGATCACCGGCGACAACCGGCTCACCGCGGCGGCCATCGCCGCCGAGGCCGGGGTGGACGACTTCCTCGCCGAGGCCACGCCGGAGAACAAGCTCGCCCTCATCCGCAAGACCCAGGCCGAGGGACGGCTCGTGGCCATGACCGGCGACGGCACCAACGACGCCCCGGCGCTGGCCCAGGCCGACGTGGCCGTGGCCATGCACAGCGGTACCCAGGCCGCCAAGGAAGCCGGCAATATGGTGGATCTCGACTCCAACCCGACCAAGCTGATCGAGGTGGTGGAGATCGGCAAGCAGATGCTGATGACCCGCGGCGCGCTCACCACCTTCAGCATCGCCAACGACATCGCCAAATACTTCGCCATCCTTCCGGCGGCGTTCGTCACCACCTATCCGCAGCTCGGCGCGCTCAACCTCATGCACCTGGCCTCGCCGGATTCGGCCATCCTCTCGGCGGTGATCTTCAACGCGCTGATCATCGTCGCCCTCATTCCGCTGGCGCTCAAGGGCGTGCGCTACCGCGCCCTGGGCGCGGCCGTGCTGCTGCGCCGCAACCTGCTGATCTACGGCCTCGGCGGCATCGTCGCGCCCTTTGTCGGCATCAAGCTCATCGACATGCTGCTGCGCCTGATGGGCTGGGC
>JAJTBQ010000141.1 GCA_021286835.1 Thiomonas sp. | reverse complement strand
GCCAGCACGTCGAAGCCGCTTTGGCGCAGCATGTCGCACAGATCGATCAGGGGCAGGCCGATCAATGCGGTGGGGTCGTCGCTGCGCATCCGCGTGAGCAGCGCGGGGCCGAGCGACTCCGACTTGGCACTGCCCGCGCAGTCATAGGGCGCATCCAGCTTCAGGTAGCGCGAGATGTCGTCATCGCGCAGAGTTCTGAATGTCACCTCGGTAGGGCAGTTGCGAATCTGGGTCTTGCCGTCCGGCGAGATCACGCAGACCGCTGTGTGAAACACCGCTTCGAGCCCGCTGAGCCGCCGCAACTGCGCGACCGCCGCGTCATGCGAGCCCGGCTTGCCCAGCGCGTCGTCGCCGAGCATGCAGACCTGATCGGAGCCGATCACCCAGGCGCCAGGTGCTGCGCGCGCCACGGCATTTGCTTTCTCGGTCGCCAGCCGCAGCGCCAGGTCGAGAGGCGATTCGCCGGTTTGGCGGGCTTCGTCCACCTCGGGCGCGCGGGTGGCGAATGGCACACGCAGACGCCCCAGCAACTCGGCACGGTAGCGCGAGGTCGAGGCAAGGATCAGATCGGGTTCAGTGCTCGACGCCATCAATTCTTGCCGAAGAATCGGCCATGCAGCCAAGCGCCGATGAGAATGCCGACGATGCTCAGCAGCAGTGGCCAGTTGCCCACTCCCAGGCCGGCGATGGCCGGGCCGGGGCAGACCCCGCTCAATCCCCAGCCCACGCCGAAGATCGCGGCGCCGATGAGCGTGCGGGCATCGAGATGCGAGGGATGTTTGCCGAAGGCCACGCCGAACACGGGCCGCTTCATCAAGCGCGGCAGGAGGTGATAGGCGACGAAGGTCACACCGGCTGCGCCGCCCATGACCAGCAGCAGCCCCATGTTTTTGAGCATCAGGAATTGCAGGATGCTCTCGGGCTTGACCATGGTGGAATAGGCCAGGCCGAAGCCAAACAGTCCGCCTGCGAACAGCGCCGAAAGCATCACGGCAAGAGGAGGGACGCGCTGCATTTCAGAATCCTCCCAGGGCGTGGACCACATGGGCCGTGATGATGGCCGTGCACAGGAAAATGATCACCGCGAGGATGGAAGGCAATTGCCCGGAGCCCACGCCACAGATGCCATGTCCCGACGTGCAACCTCCGCCCATGCGGGCGCCAAACCCGCCGACGATTCCGCCGACGAGCAACTGCCAGAGCGGCACGTGGGTGACAAAGCCCTCGCCTTGGCCCAGCGTGAACGTGAACACGATCGCGCCGAGAATCAGGCCGAGGCCGTACATCATGCGCCAGTTACGGGTCGAGACGAATTTTTCGTGTTGAAAGAAGGGATGGCGCGACACGAGCGACCACACCGCGGTGTAAGCCGTGCTGATGCCGCCGATCAGGCCCGTCAGCCAGAACAGGACACTCACGCCCAGGCCGATGAAAATCCCGCCGAATAGAAACGGCTCCCAGCCCATCGGGAACCACTGTGCAATGCTGTCCATCTGTCTCGTCCAATTCTTTCTGTTTTTCGGTGCGATGCGGCCGTTCTCGCCGCATACTCCTCAGTGTAAGAGTAGCCTCGCCCGATGTCTGCGGGAGTTGTTGCAGTCGGTAAACTGCGTCCATGTCCCAAATGTCATTCTCGACTTTACCGGAGGCGTCACTGCCGCCTCGCGCCTTGGCCTTGTTCGACTTCGCACGCAGCAGCGGCGTGCTGCAGGGGCGTGTCGAATGGCGTTTGATGCCACGGTTGACGGCGCTGTTGTCCGGGCCGCACGAGGGGCTCCCGCCCGTGGTCTGGTCCTTGCGGGGCGATCTGCGTGAGCGCATGGGTTTGCGACCCCAGCCCATGGTCTACCTGCAGGTTCAGGCGGAGCTGCCCTTGGTCTGCCAGCGCTGTCTGCATGACATGCTGTACCCGATCGACGAGACGGTTGAATTTCGTCTGGTTGCCGACGAGCCGGCATTGACCCAGGCCGAACTTGAGGCGGAAGACGAGGCGCTGCCCGCCTCCGAGCCGGTGAATGTGCTCGACCTGATCGAAGACCAACTCATTCTGGCCTTGCCGATCGTGCCCATGCATGATCATTGTCCGCAGGAGGAGGCATCCGAGCCCGCGTCTGCCAGCTCGGTGGACGAGGAGGCCGATGAACGCCAGCATCCCTTCGCCCATCTGCGTGAACTGATGGACAGGACGAAGCAGTCCTGACGACTTTTGCTGCCGACATTTGCCCTCGCATATAATGATCGGCTTTTTCACAGGGGATTGCCATGGCCGTCCAGCAAAACAAGAAATCACCTTCGAAGCGTGGCATGCACCGTGCCCACCAGCACCTGAGTGCGCCGCCGCTGGCGGTCGAGCCCACGACGGGCGAAACGCATCTGCGCCACCACATCAGCCCGAACGGTTTTTACCGTGGGCGCAAAGTCGTCAAGACCAAGTCTGACGAGTAAGCGCTTGCCTTCGCGCACCAAGCATCGCCTGCGATTGCGGAGCGATGGGATGTCGTTTGCATGTCCGATGTTGGCGCTGGCCGTGTCATGAGTTCCACTCTGGCTGTCGATCTGATGGGCGGGGATCATGGTCCGAAAGTGACCCTGCCGGCCTGCGTGCGATTTCTGCAGGAGCACCCCGAGGGTCGGGTCATTCTGGTCGGTCAGCCCGAGGCGGTGCTGCCGCTGCTGGAATCGCTGCGTCTGAAAGACCACCCGCGTGTGGAATTCGTACCCGCGAGCGAGGTGGTGGCATCGGACGATCCGGTGGAAATCGCCCTGCGGCGCAAGCGCGATTCCTCGATGCGACGAGCCATCGAACTCGTTCGGGATGGGCGTGCCCAGGCTTGCGTGTCGGCCGGCAATACCGGCGCCCTGATGGCGCTCGCCCGCTATCTGCTCAAGACCCTGCTGGACATCGAGCGTCCGGCCATTGCAACCTATCTGCCCAACCAGAAGGGCAAAGGCACGTTGATGCTCGATCTGGGGGCCAACGTCGATTGCGAGCCCCTCCATCTCTTGCAGTTCGCCGTCATGGGGACGGCTTATGCCGCCACCGGCGGGCAGGCCCAGCCTACAGTCGGACTGCTCAACATCGGCGAAGAGGTGATCAAGGGCAACGACACCATCAAGCGCGCGGCCGAGCTGTTGCGCGAAGCCGATGCCCTCGGACGTCTGCGCTTTCACGGCAACGTCGAGGGTGACGACATCTTCAAGGGCACGACCGACATCGTCGTGTGCGACGGCTTCGTGGGCAATGTCGCGCTGAAGACCTCGGAAGGCCTGGCGCAAATGCTCTCGGGCATGATCCGTGAGGAATTCACCCGGACGCCCTTGAGCAAGCTGATGGCACTGGTGGCCCTGCCGGTGCTCAAGCGATTCCGCAAGCGCGTCGATCATCGCCGTTACAACGGCGCGGCCCTGCTGGGTTTGCGCGGGCTGGTGGTCAAGAGCCACGGCTCTGCGGACGCCTTTGGCTTCGAGCAGGCGCTGCTGCGCGCGCACGAGGCGGTCCAAGGCGATGTCGTGCGGCATACTGAACGTATTCTCGAAGTGATGCACGAGTCATCACCCCGGGGCGCCGACATTGCTCCGGCAAGTTGAGCGTCTTGCCCCGCACCTTTCTGAACGATCTGTTCCATGCCTTCCTTTTCCCGCATTTCCGGTACTGGCAGTGCACTGCCGCCACGCAAGATCAGCAATGACGAACTGGCCGCGGATCTGGCCAAGCGCGGCGTCGAAACCAGCGATGAATGGATCGTCGCGCGGACCGGCATTCGTTTTCGCCACTTCGCCGATCCCGGAACCACCAGCGTCGATCTGGGCGAACAGGCGGCGCGCCGTGCGCTCGACGCGGCAGGGCTGAACGCTGGCGACATCGGATTGATCATTGTGGCGACGTCGACGCCCGACATGATCTTCCCATCGAATGCGGCGTTGATCCAGGGGCGCCTGGGTGCGGCCGGAGGGGTGGCGTTCGACGTCCAGGCCGTGTGCGCCGGATTCGTGTATGCCCTCACCGTGGCCGATCAGTTCGTGCGCAGCGGCATGGCGCGGCACGCCTTGGTCATCGGCGCGGAAGTGTTTTCCCACATTCTCGACTTCAACGACCGCACCACTTGCGTGCTGTTCGGGGATGGCGCGGGTGCCGTGGTGCTCAGCGCCAGCGAGAAGCCCGGTCTGCTGGCCAGTGCCCTGCACGCCGATGGCCGACAGGCTTCCATCCTCTGCACGCCAGGCCGCGTGTCGGGCGGTGCCATCACGGGAAGCCCCTTCCTGAAGATGGATGGGCAAGCGGTGTTCAAGCAGGCCGTGCATGTGCTCGAGGACGTTGCCCGCGAAGCCCTCGCCAAGGCAGGGCGCGAGCCTGCGGACGTCAACTGGATGGTGCCTCATCAGGCCAACATCCGCATCATGACCCACACGGCCAAGAAGCTGGGCATTCCGACCGACAAGATCGTGGTCACCGTGGACCAGCATGGCAACACCTCGGCCGCTTCGATCCCGCTGGCGCTTGACGTCGCTGTCAGGTCGGGCCAGATCCGGCGGGGCGACACGCTACTGTTCGAGGCCGTGGGCGGCGGACTGACGTGGGGCGCGGCAGTCGTCGAGTACTGATCACCGCATTGCTCCCAGCATTCATATGACCATGACATTCGCTTTTGTCTTCCCGGGCCAGGGTTCCCAGTCAGTCGGCATGCTCGACAAAGTGGCCGATCATCCCGTCGTGCGCGAGACCTTGCAGGAGGCCAGCTCCGCCCTATCGCAGGATCTGGCCGCCCTGATGGCGCAAGGGCCTGCCGAACAGCTCAATCTCACCACCAACACCCAGCCCGTCATGCTGACGGCGGGCGTCGCCCTGTACCGCCTCTGGCTGGCCGAGGGCGGACGCAAGCCCGACTTCGTCGCCGGGCACAGCCTGGGCGAATACACCGCGCTGGTCGCGGCTGAAAGCCTGACACTGTCCGACGCCTTGCCCCTGGTGCGCTTTCGTGCCCAGGCCATGCAGGACGCGGTGCCCGTCGGCGCGGGAGGCATGGCCGCCGTGCTCGGCCTGGACGATGCCGCCGTGGGCGCGGGATGTGAACAGGCTGCGCGCGAAACCGGAGAAGCGGTCGAGGCCGTCAATTTCAATTCCCCGGGGCAGGTCGTGATCGCCGGCACGCAGGCCGCCGTGAGCCGCGCTTGCGAAGTCATGAAGGCGGCGGGTGCCAAGCGCGCATTGCCCCTGGCGGTTTCGGCACCCTTTCACAGCAGCCTGCTGCAGGGCGCGGCCGAGCAACTGCGCGGCTACCTGCGCGGCGTGCCGCTGAAGTCGCCGCACATCACCCTGATCAACAATGTCGACGTGGCCCAGCCCACCGAACCGGACGAAATTCGCGATGCACTGGCGCGTCAGGCCTGCCATGCGGTGCGCTGGGTCGAGTGCGTGCAGGCCATGGCGCGGGCTGGATGCACCACCCTGGTCGAATGCGGACCGGGTAAAGTGCTGCATGGCCTGACGCGCCGGATCGATCCCGCCTTGCAATCCTTCGC
>JAJTBQ010000140.1 GCA_021286835.1 Thiomonas sp. | reverse complement strand
TGGTGGAGCCGGGGGGAATTGAACCCCCGTCCGCAAATACTCCACAGCAGGATCTACGTGCTTAGTAACGCCTTTTGGTTTTAACCCCGATGACGCGGGTGTACGCGCTTCATTTGGGGCGATCCACTGAGTTTAGGGCTGAATCGCGTGGCGAAATTCAACTCGAGCCAATGTGTATGACCTCGCAGGTGTTGCCACCCCGGCCCATCGGCCAACCGTTGCGAGGCTCACCGGTGTTAAGCGGCGAGGGCGTACGAAGAATCGTTCGCAGTTACTTAGTTTCCAGTGGTTTATCGAGCGTACTGGGGCTCGGCATGCACCTGTCTGTTTTGCTATCCACGTCGAAACCGGGTCGGCCCCATGGAATGCTCATTGTACGGCGGCGCCCGATGGCGGGCCGCCGTGTTCAGAACATGAGGTCCAAGGTCAGTAAATCAAGGGGGTGGTGGATGATGGCGTCTGCGCCCCAATCGTTGGGCGAGCTCGGCCCGCAGTAGCCATAGGCAGCCGCGATGGATCGCATGCCGGCGGCCTTGGCGGATTGAATGTCACGAAGATCGTCGCCAATGTAGATGCATTCGGCGGGATCGATCTGCAGCGCTTCGGCGGCGTACAGAAGAGGATCGGGGGCGGGTTTGGGCCGTTCGGCGGTGTCGCCGCTGACGATGCAAGCAGGAGGCTCTGGCCAGGGCAATTGGGCGACCAGGGGCTGGGTATAGGTGCTGAGTTTGTTGGTGACGATGCCCCATGGCATGGCACGCCGCTGCAGTTGTTCGAGCAACAAGCGGACACCGTCGAAGAGCTCGGTTTGGACACGGATGGCGCCGAGGTAATACGCCAGGAAGTCGTTTTTCAGCTGGTTGTAGCGTGCATCGTCCGGCGAAACCTGCATGCCAATGCCGAGCAGGCCGCGCGCGCCATGCGACGCCATGGGACGCAAGACATCGAGGGGCATGGGGGGCAACTCATGGTCGGCACGCACGCGGTTCAGGGCCGCAGCCAGGTCTGGCGCGGTATCAGCCAGGGTGCCGTCGAGGTCGAACAGACAGGCCCGTACGGGATGTCTGCTGTTCATCGTGCGGGACGGCGCAGGGCCATGAGGTAATTGACGCTGGGGTCTTGCGTGATTCGGAACTGTTGGGAGAAAGGCTGGAATTCAAGACCGGCGATATCGGCAGTGTCCAGCCCGCAGCGACGGCCCATGGCGGCGAGCTCCGAGGGTTGCAGAAATTTGGCGAAGTCGTGCGTGCCCTTGGGCAGCAACCGCATGATGTATTCCGCCCCCAGGATGGCGAAAAGATAGGCCTTGGCGTTGCGATTGAGGGTCGACAAGAAAACCCATCCACCAGGGCGAACCAAGGTGGCGCTGGCTTGAAGGATGGAGGCCGGATCGGGCACATGTTCCAGCATTTCCATACAGGTCACGACGTCGAACTGTGCGGGCGCTTCCTGGGCGTAACGCTCAGCGCTGACGAGGCGGTAATCAATATCGAGTTGGGCATCCAGTGCATGCAGGCGTGCGACTTGCAGCGAAGCATCGGCCAGATCGATGCCGGTCACTTTGGCGCCAACGGCCGCCATCGACTCCGAGAGGATGCCTCCACCGCAGCCGATGTCCACGACCGACTTGCCGAGCAGATCGACATGGTCGCGTATCCACTGCAGTCGGTGGGGGTTGAGTTGGTGCAGGGGACGGAACTCGCCGTGTTCGTCCCACCAACGATGGGCGAGAGCGCTGAATTTATCGATTTCTTCAGAGGCGACGTTGTGATCGATCGGGTTCATGGGCGGCATGGGCCAAAGCGTGGCGGTCACTGAAACTTGACGAGCCTGTAGTAGAGCATTCCCAGCAGTTCATGCACGACACGCGAGGTCTTTTCCAAGGCGCTGATCTGGGGTGTCAGCATGTCCAGGGGCTGGATGGGCAGGGCCTCAAAGTCTACCGGCCAGGCGCAGACGGCCACGCCTTCGTGGGCAAAGGCCATCACGGCGCGAGGCATGTGGTCTGCCGAGGTGACGAGATAGCGGCGCGCGGGGGGTGTCTGCAGCAGACGATCTCGCAGATTGACCGCGGTCTGGAAGGTGGTGCGAGAGGCCGTATCGAGCGTGATGCGATGGCGGGGAAAGCCCATTTGTTCGGCCAGCGCGCCCATCAGGTTGGCCTCACGTACGGCCTTGCCCCAGCCGCCGGAGATCAGTAGGGAGCTTCCCGGCGTGCGCTGTGCGAGTTGCACAGCGGCGATCAGGCGCTTCAGGCTGGCTGTCTTCAAGGCGGCGTAGTCTTGTGCGTCGGGCGGGCTGCCATCCACGCCGCCCGCGAGCACGACGAAGACGGTGTGCGGCGGCGGCGGAGGGCAGACCCGCGCCTGACTGGCGTGACGCTCAAGCGCCCCGAGAGCGAGGTTGGCGAAAAGCGGCATGCTGGACATCACGAACAGCACGGTGATGGCATAGGTGAGCCATCGCAGACCGAGCGGCTGTCGGCGCCAAGTGACTAGCGCGGAAAGAACGAGCAGGCCGCAAGCCGTCAGACCGACGGGGGAAAACAGCAGTTCGAGGGTGAGCTTCAAGAGCGTCAGGACAGCGCAACCGAGGCTGCGGCGGGGGCGGGCAGGCGAGCCCAGTCGAGGTAGACCTTCTCGTCGCCGTCCACCCAGACGTGGCGCGAAAACAGACGCTCGGCGCGTTGCCGTCCGGCCTGGCCCAAAGCGGCCACGGTGTCGCGTTCGCTGAGGGTGAGCATTTTCGCGGCCAGATCGTCTACGTCTGCGGCGGTGAAGAGCAGGCCGGTGACGCCGTCTTCAACGACTTCACCGCAGCCCCCGATGCGCGGCGCGATCACGCAGCGGCCTGCGGCCATGGCTTCGCGGGCCGAGAGTGGAAACGATTCGCGCGTGGACGAGAGCACGAACACGTCGAGCAAGGCGAGATGGGAGGGAATGTCGCGCTGCATGCCGGCGAAGATCACCGTGTCCTGCAGGCCGAGGCGATCAACCTGCGCCTTGGTTTGATCGAGCAGGGGCCCGTCACCGACGATCAGGAGGCGGGTTTCGGGTTTGCGCTGCACGACCTTGGAGAAAGCCTCGACCAGGTAGTTGTGGCCCTTCTCTTCGGAGAGGCGAGCGACGATGCCAAAGATCAGATGCCTGCCAGGTTCCAGCCCATACTGCCGGGCGAAATCGGCCGTACGGGGCGCGGTGGAAAAACGATCGAGGTCGATGCCGCTGTGGATCACCGCGGATTGTTCGGCCGGCAGACCATGGGCCAGCAGACGGTCGCGCTCGTAGTTCGATTCGAAAATGATGAAGTCCGCACTCTGACGCAGGATGCGGCCCGCCCATTTGAAATTCTTCGGGTTGTGGATGTTGTGGATGGTGGTCACGATGGGCACCCGGCGCCCCGTGCCCGCCACGCGATAACCGTAGGGGGTGAACCGCAGCGCGGCATAGGCCACCATGGAAGAACGCACCGATTGCGGCGCGACCAGCTCGATGCCTTCGCGTTTGACGACTTCGCGCAATTGCCTGAGCGCCCGAAGGAACTGGGAGGGCGCGCTGAAGTGGAAGTCGATGTCCACATGAATCGCGCCCTTGCCGATCAGTTCGTTCAGCAAGACGCCGTCGGTGGTGGCGACATAGACGATGTGGCCTTTGGCGGTGAGGTCTTCGGTCAGGGTCAGCACGTCGGACTGCACACCGCCGATGCCGAAAGGCTCGGTCATCAGATACAGGATCTTCATAGCGTCGTGGCCTCGAAGGAGGCGCTGGGTTTGAGGTGTTTCTGCGCAAAACGGCGCGTGCGCCGGGCATGCAGCAGGTGGTGAATCGGATCGAAGGCGCCGGCGAGTTTCAGGCGGAACTGGGCCTCGTCGTCGCGGTCGGTGATTTCGGTGCGCTTGAGCTGGTACAGATCGGCGTCCTGACGGTTGACACCCGGTGCGACACTGACCGCCGCTGCATAGCCTGATTGCCGTACCAAGGCCAGTTCGCGCGGGCCAAGGTCGCCGGACGGGTAGCAGAAAAACGAGACGGGCGCGTGAAGGTGCCCGGCGATTTCCGTCCGGCTCAGGGCAATTTCTTGCTGCGCCATGGCGTCGCTGATGGTGGGCAGGTAGGGATGAGTGCGAGTGTGTGAGCCGATGGTGATGCCCGGAGTGCGAGCCAGGCGGCGCACTTCGTCCCAGTCGAGATGCAAACGCTGCGCGCCCGGGTCGCCATAGCGGGGATGGCTGAGCGCCTGGTCGCAGAACTGGGTGGTGACAAAAATGGTGGCTGGAATGCGATGGCGCTCCAGGATAGGCAGCGCTTCGGTCAGGTTGTCGAGGTAGCCGTCATCAAAGGTGACGGCAAACAAGGGCTCGCGCAACGGCCCGGCGCGAAGGGCCTGCAACCCCTCTTCGAGGCTGACGACCTTGTGCGCGGCGAGCTGTTGCATCTGCTGATCGAAGCGCTCGGGCGACACGGTGAGCTGGTCGTAGGCTGTCAACCGCGCGACGCGGTGATACATCAGGATGCGAAGTCCGGGACTGAAGGTGTTGCGCAATCGGGCATAGGGCAGCAGCGCGGAGGCAAGCAATCGACGCATGGTTTACTCCGCTGGGGCGACGCGCGCCGGATGGGGTTCCGTGGGCAGGCCCAGGGCCTGTTGATGCAGCCGGTTATAGGCGGCCGCGGTACGCGAAACGTCGAATCGGGCGATGACCGTTTCGCGCGCGCGCTGACCGAGCCGTGCCCGCATCGGGGCGTTCTGCAGAAGTTCGTCGAGGCGCCTGGCAAACTGCGGCACATCGCGCGCATCCACCAGCAGACCGTTGTCTGCATCGACGACGACATCGGGAATGCCGCCTACGCGCGTGCACAGCACTGCCTTCGAACTCGCCATGGCTTCCAGCAGGGCAATCGGCAAGCCCTCCCAGTGCGACGACATCACGAACACATCCATCGCCGCGACCAGGCGGGGCACGTCGGTGCGCATGCCCGTGAAAATCACGCAGTTCTGCAGACCGAGGTCTCGGACCTGCTGTTTGAGCGCGTCCTGCAAATCGCCTGTGCCGACCACCAGACAATTCAGCGTTCCGTCGCGTACCTGCGGCAGCTGGGCCAAGGCGTGAAACAGGTCGGCATGCGCCTTCTGTTCGTGCAGCCTGCCGACGATGCCGATGAGCAACCGGTCTTCCGGCAGGCCGAACTCGGTGCGCACGCCCGCACCGGAGAAACTCGAGAACTTCTGCAGATCGATGCCGTTGGGAATGGAGATCAGCTTGCGCTGCGGAATGCCGTCGCGCGTGGACAGCGTCTGCGTGACCTCTTCACTGCAACCCACCACGGCGGTGCTCAAGCGCGCAAACAGTCGGTCGATCAGCTTGCGGCCCTTGCCTTTCCACGGATTGACGATGTTGTGCACGGTCGAGAACACCGCCGGAACACCCGCGAGTCGCGCGGCTAGGCGTCCGTAGGTGTCTGCGGTGAACAGGTGGGTATGAACGACCGCAGCATGTTCCCGTTTCAACCAGGAAGCGACGCGAAACACCA
>JAJTBQ010000139.1 GCA_021286835.1 Thiomonas sp. | reverse complement strand
TGGCCTGCCCGACTGGATTCGAACCAGTGGCCTACGGCTTAGAAGGCCGTTGCTCTATCCAGCTGAGCTACGGGCAGGGGGATGCGATGATGTGCCGCTCGCACGCCACCTGGGCGGTGAAGACTGCGGATTCTAACGAGATGACTGCGGCGGCCGCCTCGGGTGCATGCCGCGACAAGCCTTCGCGCAGGCGCATCCAGCCTTGCCGTCTTCAGCGACGCTGGCCCAGTTTGCGGTAGACGGTCGCCCGACTGACGCCCAGAGCCTTGGCGGCGCGAGCCACGTTGCCATGCGCGGCGTCGACCGCGCGGCGCACCAGGGCGTCTTCCACCGCACGCAAGGACAGGGCAGCGCCGGGGGCCTGCGCTGCGACGCACTCGGTTCCGCTTGCGGCATCGACGGCCGCGGCCTGCACCCGCAAGCCCGACCAGAGCGCCACATCCACCGGCTGGGCCGCCGAGGCCGCGCTCCAGCGGGTGATGTCGAACAACCGTCCCAGGTCGATGGCGAACACCTCCTCGGCGTGAACGGCGACATCGCCCAGCGCCAGGGCGGGCAGCATGGTTCGCGCGGCCGGGTTGGCTGCATGAATCCAGCCATGGGCATCCAGTGCGATCAGTCCATCGTCCTCGCCGCCCAGCGCCTGGCCGGGCCAATTCAGGCGCAGTGCCAAAGCGTGCGGCTGCGCGAGCACCAGGGCATTGCCGATGCATTGCGCGGCACGCGCGGCCATGTGCATCAATTCGGGACGTTCCACGGTCTGAACTCCGGTGAGGTCGAGCATGCCGACGCAGCGTCCATCAGCGCCGAACAGCGGCGCGCCGGCGCAGCTGTACGCCGCGGTGTCGGCAAAGAAATGTTCCCCTCGGTGCAGCCAGACCGGGTGCTGCTCGCGCAGCGCCGCGCCGATGGCGCTGGTGCCGATGTGCGGCTCGGACAGATCGACGCCGACCCGGGCGATCGCATGAGCCTGGCGGTCGGCATGGTCGACCGGACCCGCCACATCGATGACCACGCCATCGGCATCGGTCAGCAGGGCGAAATAGCGGGTGCGGGCGATGGCATGCGCCAGCCCGTCAAGCACGGGACGGGCGGCCTGCAGCAGCCCGTGGTGACGCTCGGCACTGTCACGCAGCTGGGACACCGAAACGCTGTCGAACTCCACCTGGCGTGCGGGGTCGAGCCCCGCGGCCAGGCAACGCCGCCAGGAACGCTCGATCCAGGCGCGCTGCGGCGTGAGCATGGGGGCGGGCCAGCCGCGTCCCTCCACCAACACCTGTCGGCGGGCCAGCTCGATGGACTGCAGGCGGCGTTCGGCCTGTATCGGTGATCGCGTATCCATACCGTTCGTCTCCTCGCGCCGCTTGGGCGCACGGGATTTTTGTCGGGTCCCTGAGTGTCCGATTGTTCCATTTTGAGAATTTCTTGTCTGCGCGCCATCGACCGGGGGTTTTCCCGCAGCCCCGGAACTTGAGCGCAGGCCCTCGACGTCCAACAATGCATTCACAACAACGCAGGGCGGCACCCGCCGGACCTGCAACCCCGAGGAGATGAAGATGCAGATTTCACTGACCGTCAATGGTCGGGCGGCCACCGTGGATGTCGCCCCCAACACCCTGCTGGTGCAGGCCCTTCGCGAACACCTGCGCCTCACCGGCACCCACGTCGGCTGCGATACGGCCCAATGCGGTGCCTGCACGGTGCTGATGAATGGGCGCGCCGTGAAGTCGTGCAACATGCTGGCCGCTCAGGCGCAGGGGGCCGAGATCACCACCATCGAAGGATTGGCCGCGGCCGACGGCACGCTGCACCCCATGCAGGCCGCATTCAAGGAATGCCACGGGCTGCAATGCGGCTTCTGCACGCCCGGCATGGTGATGAGCGCGGTGGATCTTTGCGCCCGGCACCCCAAGGCCACCACAGGCGAGATCCGCGAGCTGCTCGAGGGCAATATCTGCCGCTGCACGGGCTACCAGAACATCGTCAAGGCCGTGGAACAAGGCCGCGAGGCCATGGCCGCAGGCCGCTGAAGGCGGCGCTGCACCACCCGCTGTACCACCGATCCTGCCGCGCCGCTTCTGCGCCGGCCCCTCGATCCCCCGACATTCCTCACTAGGAGAGCACACCATGGGCGCTTCCGATTTCGCCAAACTGCCGCACATCGGCGAGGCCGTCCGCCGCAAGGAGGACTATCGTTTCCTCACCGGCGGCGGTCAGTACACCGACGACATTCAGCTCGAACGGCAGACCCACGCCGTGTTCGTGCGTTCGCCGCACGGCCACGCCCGCATCAAGAGCATCGACGCCCGCGCCGCGCTCGCCGCGCCCGGCGTGCTGGCCGTCTACACCGGCGCCGATGTGGCCGCAGACAAAGTGAACGGCCTGCCCTGCGGATGGCTGATCACCAGCACCGACGGCACACCGATGAAGGAACCGCCCCACCCCATCCTCGCGCAGGGCAAGGTGCGCTATGTCGGCGACCATGTGGCCATGGTGGTGGCCGAGACGCTGGAGCAGGCCAAGGATGCCGCCGAGTTGGTGGAGGTCGATTACGAGGTGCTGCCCGCGGTGTCGCGCGTGACCGACGCGGCCAAAGCCACGGCGATTCACGACGAAGCCCCCGACAACCATTGCTACAAATGGGCGCTGGGCGACAAGGCCGCGGTGGACGCCGCCTTCACCCAGGCCGCGCACGTCACCCGGATCGACGTGGTCAACAACCGCCTCGTGCCCAATGCGCTGGAGCCGCGCGCGGCCATCGGTCATTACAACCGCGCCTCCGACGACTATGTGCTCTATGTGGCCAACCAGAACCCGCACGTCGAACGGCTGCTGATGACCGCCTTCGTCATGGGTCTGCCCGAGCACAAGGTGCGGGTGATCGCGCCCGACGTGGGCGGCGGCTTCGGCTCCAAGATCTACCTCTACGCCGAAGACGTCTGCCTCACCTGGGCGTCCAAGAAACTCAACCGTCCCATCAAGTGGACCGCCGACCGCAGCGAGGCCTTCCTGTCCGACGCCCACGGCCGCGACCACGTCACCCATGCCGAAATGGCCATGGACAAGGACGGCCACTTCCTCGCGCTGCGTGTGCACACCCACGCCTCCATGGGCGCCTACCTGTCCACCTTCTCCACCGCCATTCCCACCATCCTCTACGGCACCCTCCTGGCCGGGCAGTACAAGACCCCGCAGATCTATGTGGAAGTGGACGCCTGGTTCACCAACACCGCGCCAGTGGATGCCTACCGCGGCGCCGGCCGCCCCGAGGCCACCTACCTGCTCGAACGCCTGGTGACCCGCTGCGGCTGGGACCTCGGCCTGGGGCAGGACGAGATCCGCAAGCGCAACTTCATCGACAAGTGGCCCCATCAGACGCCCGTGGCCCTGCAGTACGACACGGGCGACTACCTCGGCTGCCTGACACGCGCCCAGGAACTGGCCGACGTGGCGGGCTTCGACGCGCGCCGCAAGGCCAGCGAGGCCAAGGGCCTGCGGCGCGGCATCGGCTACTCCAGCTACATCGAGGCCTGCGGGCTGGCGCCGTCCAACATCGCCGGCGCGCTGGGCGCGCGGGCGGGCCTGTTCGAGTGCGGCGAGGTGCGGGTGCATCCCACCGGCTCGGTCACCGTGTTCACCGGCTCGCACAGCCACGGACAGGGACACGAAACCACCTTCGCCCAGGTGGTGGCCGCGCGCCTTGGGGTGCCGGTGGAGAGCGTGGACATCGTCCACGGCGACACCGGCCGCGTGCCCTTCGGCATGGGCACTTACGGCTCGCGCTCCATCAGCGTCGGCGGCGCCGCGCTGATGCGCGCGCTCGACAAGATCGAAACCAAGGCCAAGAAGATCGCCGCCCACCTGCTCGAAGCCAGCGACGCCGACATCGAGTTCGCCAACGGCACCTTCACCGTGAAAGGAACGGACAAGTCCGTGCCCTTCGCCCAGGTGGCGCTGACGGCCTACGTGCCGCACAACTATCCGCTCGACAAGCTCGAACCCGGCCTGAACGAAACCGCCTTCTACGACCCGACCAACTTCACCTATCCCGCGGGCACCTATATCTGCGAGGTCGAGGTCGATCCGGCCACGGGCGTGACGCGGGTGGACCGCTTCACCGCGGTGGACGACTTCGGCACCATCATCAACCCCATGATCGTCGAGGGGCAGGTGCACGGCGGCATCGCGCAGGGCATCGGCCAGGCCCTGCTGGAGCAATGCGTGTACGACCCCGAGACCGCGCAGCTTCTCACCGGCTCCTTCACCGACTACGCCATGCCGCGGGCGGACGACATGCCCGAGCTCAAGCTCGACACCATCTGCACCCCCTGCCTGCACAACCCGCTGGGCACCAAGGGCTGCGGCGAGGCGGGCGCCATCGGTTCGCCGCCGGCGGTGATCAACGCCCTGCTCGACGCGCTCAAGCCCCTGGGCGTGAACGAGTTCGACATGCCGGCCACGCCCTACCGGGTGTGGAACGCCATCCACACCGCCAAAGCCTGAGGAGACACGCCATGTACGCCTTCGAACTCCAACGCGCCGCCTCCGCGGCCGATGCCGTCCGCGCCGCGACCGCGGGTGCCCAGCCGCTCGCCGGCGGGCAAAGCCTGCTCGCGTCGATGAAGCTGCGCCTCTCGCAGCCCGGCACCCTGGTCGATCTGGCCGGCATCGCCGATCTCGCGGGCATTCGCCGCGAGGGCAACGCCCTGCGCATCGGCGCCATGACACGTCATGCCGACGTGGCCGACAGCGCCGAAGTCCGCAGCGCCCTGCCCGCCCTGGCCGATCTGGCCAGCCATATCGGCGACCGCCAGGTGCGCGCCATGGGCACGCTGGGCGGCTCCATTGCCAACGACGACCCCAGCGCCTGTTACCCCGCCGCCGTGCTCGGGCTGGGCGCCACGGTGCAGACCGATCGCCGGCAGATCGCGGCGGACGATTTCTTCCTCGGCCTGTTCACCACCGCGCTCGAACCGGGCGAGATCATCACCTCGGTGAGCTTCCCCATTCCTCAGCGCGCGGCCTACATGAAGTTCAAGCAGCCGGCCTCGCGATTCGCCCTGATCGGCGTCTTCGTCGCGCAGACCGGTGGCGGCGTGCGCGTTGCCGTCACGGGCGGAGGCAACGGCGTGTTCCGCCACGCCGGGCTGGAGCAGGCGCTGAACGCCAGCTTCACGCCCGAGGCTGCGGCGCGCGTGGCGATCGACGCCTCCGAACTCAGCGGCGATCTGCATGGCTCCGCCGAGTACCGCGCCCAGCTCATCAGCGTGATGACCCAGCGCGCCGTGGCCAAGGCCCTGGCGGGCTGAACCCGTGGCGGGGCGGCGCCGCTGTCCGCCCCCACCTTCCTCCCCCACCATGACGCCCGCGCAGACCGACAGCATCGATAGCCTGGCCGCCGCCTTGCAGCAAGCCGGCTACTTCGCCGACCGGCGGCTGGCCACCGCCGTCTTCCTGTCGCTCAAGCTGCAGCGCCCGCTGCTGCTCGAAGGCGAGCCCGGCGTGGGCAAGACCGAACTGGCCAAAGCCCTGGCCGCCGCGCTGGCCCGCCCACTCATCCGGCTGCAGTGCTACGACGGCCTGGAGCTGCGCGAAGCGCTCTACGAGTGGAACTACGCCGC
>JAJTBQ010000138.1 GCA_021286835.1 Thiomonas sp. | reverse complement strand
CTGATTCGGCGCAGATCGAGCGCGAGGTGTATCAGGAGCGCTATCTCATCCACCGCCCGCTGTTGCAGGCCTTGCAGGCCCCCGCGCCCGGCGCGGTGCTGCTGATCGACGAGGTCGACCGTGCCGACGAACCCTTCGAAGCCTTCCTGCTGGAATATCTCGGCGAATATCAGGTCAGCATTCCCGAGCTGGGCACGATACGCGCCAACGCCCCGCCGGTCACCCTGCTGACCAGCAACCGCACCCGGGAGCTGAACGACGCGGTCAAACGCCGCTGTCTCTACCACTGGCTCGACTACCCCGAGCGCGAACGCGAGCTCGCCATCGTGCAGGCGCAGGTGCCCCAGGCTCGTGCCGAGCTGTCGCGGCAGGTCGCCGACTTCGTCGCCCGGCTGCGCAGCGCACCCTTCGCCGGGGCGTTCAACCGCGCGCCGGGCATCGCCGAAAGCGTGGAATGGGCGAAGGCCCTGGTCGCGCTCGACACCCTTACGCTCGACCCGGAAGTGGTGAGCGACACCGCGGGCATCCTGTTCAAGCAGCGCGAAGACGTGGCCGCACTCACCCGCGACTTCGCCGCCGAGTTGCTCGCCCCGGTCGAGGCCGACTCGACGCCGGGCTGAGGCAGGCCGCCATGCAGCTCGGAGATGCGCGCCACGGCAAGCTGGCCGACAACCTTGTCGGCTTCAGCCGGGCGCTGCGCCGCGCCGGGGTGCCGATGGACAGTGCGCGCATCGCCCTGGCCGGCGAGGCGGCCACCTGGGTGGGCCTCGCGCGCCGCGATGATCTGGGCGCGGCCCTCGAGGCGGTGCTGGTCAGCCGCGAGCAGGACCGCGCCATCTTCCGCGAGCTGTTCGACGCCTTCTTCCGCGACCCGAAGGTCGCGAGCAAGCTGCTCGCCCAATTGCTGCCCAGCGCCGAAGGGCGCGCCGAGCCGAGCAAGCGCCGCCCGCGGGTGCGCGAAGCCCTTGCCCCCCGAACGCCGCCGCTGGCACAGCGTCGCCCTGCGGAAGATCAGGTCGACATCGACGCCGTGATGACCGCCAGCAGCGCGCAGCGCCTGCGACACGCCGACTTCAACGCGCTGGGCATCGCCGAGTACCGTCTGGTGGAACGGCTGGCACGCGATATTCCCCTGCCGCTGCCCACCCTCGCCACCCGACGCACCGCGCCCGACTGTCGCGGGGCCCGGGCCCATTGGCCAGGCGTGATGCGCCGCGCCGCGCACACCGGCGGCGAGTGCCTGGAGCTGCCGCGCCTGCAACGCCGCCGCGAAGCCTTGCCTCTGCTGGTGCTGGTGGACATCTCGGGTTCGATGGAACGCTATACCCGCTTGCTGCTGGCGTTTCTGCATGCGGCCACGCGCGCGCTGCGGCGGCGCGAAGTGTTTGCCTTTGGCACCCAGCTCACCGATCTCACACCCGCCTTTGCCCAGGGCGACACCGACGCCATGCTCGACGCGGTGAACGCCCGCATCCCCGATTTCGCCGGAGGCACGCGGCTGGGCGAATCGCTGTCGAGCCTGCGAACCGCCCATGCGCGCAAGCTGATGGGTCGGCGCACGCTGGTGCTGCTGATCAGCGACGGTCTGGACACCGGCGAGCCCGCCACGCTGGAGACCGAACTGGGCTGGCTGCGCCGCCACTGCCGCCGGCTGCTCTGGCTCAACCCGCTGTTGCGCTTCGACGGCTACGCCCCCACGGCGCGCGGCGCTGCCGTCCTGCATCGCCAGGCGCACGCCATGCTTGCCGTGCACGACCTGGCCAGTCTGGAGCAACTCGCCGCGAGCATCGCCAAGCTGATACGACAACCCTGACCCGATCTTTTCCAAAGGAACCGCATGGAACTGCAAGGCACCCGCGATCTGCATGTCACCCACCAGCAAGCCTGGGACGCGCTGATGGACCCCGCCGTCCTGCAACGCTGCATTCCCGGCTGCGAATCCATGGTGGCGACCGACCCCACCCATTTCGACGCCGTGCTGGCGCTGCGCATCGGCCCCGTGGCGGCCAAGTTCAAGGGCAAGATGGAGCTGCGCGACATCGTGCCGCCGGAAAGCGCCACCATCAGCTTCGACGGCCAGGGCGGCGTGGCCGGCTTTGGCAAAGGCGAGTCGCAAGTCCGTCTGAGCGACCGCGCCGACGGCGCTTCCGGCTGCACCCTGCACTACACGGTTCAGGCCAGCGTGGGCGGCAAGGTGGCCCAGGTCGGCCAAAGGCTGATCGACGGCGCCGCGCGCTCGCTGGCCGAAGGCTTCTTCAAACGATTCGACGAGGAAATGCAGACCCTCTATCCGTCAACGGAAGCGCCCCCGCCTGTTGCGGCCGCGCGTGCCACGACCAAGCCGCTGCCGTGGACGTGGATCGCCGCAGCCGTCGTCGTGGCGCTGATCCTGTTGTGGATGATGCGCAGCCACGGCGCCTGAGGTCCGCACGAAGGAGACTCCCATGGACGACATCGATCTGCTGGTGCTGCGCCAGCTTCGCGACTGGCGCCGCGACGGCCGCCACGCCCTGCTCGCCACGGTCACGCGAACCTGGGGCTCCTCGCCCCGCCCGCTGGGTTCCATCATGGCGCTGCGCGACGACGGCGCGGTGGTCGGCTCGGTCTCGGGCGGCTGCATCGAGGACGATCTGATCGACCGCTACACCGCGATCAACCGGCCGGATCGTCCCGGCCCCGCCTTCCCGGCGGGCGCGCCCGAACGGGTCAAGTACGGCATCACGGCCGACGAAGCCCATCGCTTCGGCCTGCCCTGCGGCGGCACCCTGGAGCTGGTGCTGGAGTTCGACCCCGATCCCGGCGCCCTGGGCGATCTGGTGGGGTCGCTGGAGGCGGGGCGGCTGATGCATCGCAACCTGCGTCTGGCCGACGGCATGGTCTCGCTGGAAGTGGCGGGCGGTCCCTCCGACCTGATCTTCGACGACGCCCATCTGGTCAACACCTTCGGACCGCAGTACCGCATGCTACTCATCGGCGCCGGGCAACTCACCGAGTATCTCGCCACCATGGCGCAGTTCTGCGGCTTCGCCGTGACCGTGTGCGATCCGCGCGAGGAATACCGCGCCGGCTGGACCCTGCCGGGCGTGACGCTCAGCACCGACATGCCCGACGACGTGGTCACCGCCTTTCGCCCCGACCGGCGCAGCTGCGTGGTGGCGCTCACGCACGATCCCAAGCTCGACGACCTGGCTTTGCTCGAAGCGCTGCACACCGAGGCGTTCTATGTCGGCGCCATCGGCTCGCGCCGCAACAACGCGCAGCGGCATCAGCGGCTCATCACCCATTTCGGCGAAACCGAGCAAAGCCTGGCCGGTCTTCGCGGGCCGATCGGCATCTACATCGGCAGCAAGACGCCGCCGGAAATCGCGGTGAGCGTGATGGCCGAGATTCTCGCGGTGAAGAATGGAGCCCCCCTGCCGCGCGACATGGATGTGGGCCGCGCCAAAGACAGGCTGGCCATCAGCGCCAACGATCCGGGCGGCCCGGTCTGCTTCGTCGCGCCATAAGGCCGGGGGACAGGCCCGGCGTCAACAACGCGCCCCCGCGTCCGGGATCTGATCCGGGCGGTCCACGTCGATCAGCATGCCGGGGTCGGGCTGCTCGATCGGATGCAAGGCCTGCGGATGCGCAAGCAGCAAGGCACGCGCGCCCTGGTCGCCCTTCAAGGCCATCAGGGCCGGGCCAAAGACGGCATCGAAACCGACCGGGTGACCGCGCACGCCATCGCAGGTCGGCACCACGATGCGACCGGGGCCCAGGGCCCTGGCCACGCAGAGCACCGTGGACGGCCGCAATTGCGGCATGTCCGCCAGACCCACCACCCAACCCGAGGCCCGCGCACGGCAACGCACCCCATGGGCCAGGCTGTGCCCCATGCCCTGCGATGCGTCCGGGCAGTGCGTGTAGGCAATGTCCTGCGCGGCCAGCAAGGCGGCAAGCTCGACATCGTCGGCCCGCAGCACCACGAGCAAGGCCTGCCCCATCACCTCTTTCCAGCGCAGCGCCGTGTGCAGCGCCATGGGGCGCCCCGCGATGGGTGCAAAGCGCTTGTCGCCGCCAAAACGCTGCGAGCGCCCGGCGGCGAGGAGGATGCCCTGAATACCCGAATGCACGTCAATCTCCGCAGGGGATCTCTAGCGCGCCGCAAGCCTCAGCCGGCCACGGCCAGACGCCCGGCGCTTCCGCGAATGCGCAGCACCAGCACGGCCGCCAACAGTCCCAGCGCGCCAAACGCGATCGTCGACACGGTGTAGCTTCCGAAACTGCTGCGCAGCAGCCCTCCCGTCAATGCGGCAAAGGCGGCGCCGATCTGATGGCCGGCCACGATCCAGCCAAACACGATCGGTGCTTCGCGGCTGCCGAAGACATCGTTCGTCAGGCGCACCGTCGGAGGCACGGTGGCCACCCAGTCCAGGCCGTAGAACAGGGCGAACACCGACAGACCGGTGGGGCCCAAGCCGAATGAATAGGGCAGATAGATCAGGGCCAGACCGCGCAGCGCGTAATAGCTGAACAACAGCACGCGGCTGTTGTAGCGATCCGATAGCCAGCCCGACATCGTCGTGCCCACCAGATCGAGCGCGCCCATGGTGGCAAGAATGCTGGCGCCCTGCACGGCGCTCAGGCCATGGTCGCCACACATGGCGATGAAAAACGTCCCGATGAAACCGTTGGTGGTCGCACCGCAGATGAAAAAACTGAAGAACAGCAGCCAGAAGTCCCGCACCTTCACCGCCCGGCCCAGAGCGCCAAAGGCCATGGCCACGGGATTGATCTTTGGGGCCGAGCCCATGTCCGCCGCGTCCGCAGGTTCGCCGAAGCGTCGCTGCCCCAAGGAAGACGGCTGCTCGGGCAGGAAGAAATACACCAGCGGAATCACCACCGCAGCCCCACAGGCCACGGTCCAGATGACGGGACGCCAGCCCGCGTGTTCGACGATGTAGGCCAACACCGGCAGAAACACCAGTTGCCCGGTCGCGGAACTGGCGGTGAGCAGGCCCATCGCCAGGCCACGCCGCTCGACGAACCAACGGTTGACGATGACCGCGCCCAGCGTCATGGACGTCACGCCCGTCGTCGTGCCGACGATCAGGCCCCAGATCAGCCACATCTGCCAGTTGTGGCGCATCAGGCTGGAGGCCGCCACGGCGAGAGCGAGAACGACCAGCGCCCCCAACACGGTCTTGCGCAGACCGAAATGCTGCATGGTCGCCGCCGCGAACGGCCCCATCAGCCCGAAAAGCGCAAGGTTGAGGGACAAGGCGCCGGAGATACTGGCCAGATTCCAGCCGAAAGCGTGCTCCAGCGGCACCAACATCACACTGGGCGCAGCGCGGGTGCCCGCCGTGATGAGCATGACCAGAAAGGTCACCCCCAGCACGACCCAGGCATAGTGAAACGGCCAGCGACTTCTGAACAAACGCGTCGGCATGATGACTTCAACCTCCCCCGCCAGGTGGTAACGCCGAGGCCGCGCAATGGCATGGAACCCCGAGGCCAGGCGACAGGAACGCTGTCGTGTCGGATTTTGTTCGATTCATGGGAAGCAGACCGTGCAGGGACGAAGCCGAAAGTCTGCCTGAATTTCGCACGGAGCGTGCGCCGACCCCGGCGACTCCGATGGCCC
>JAJTBQ010000137.1 GCA_021286835.1 Thiomonas sp. | reverse complement strand
GAGCGCGCCGGCGGGGTGGACTACAGCTTCCGCATCGACGGGCTGGAGCGCGGCGCCGAGGCCGCGACCGTGCGCATCGAGCCGCGTCGGCGCGGCGCGCCGCTCGACACCATCGTCGCCGAACTGATGATTCTGGCCAACGCGACCTGGGGCGGCTGGCTGGCCGAGCTGGGCATGCCCGGCATCTACCGCAGCCAGAGCGGGTTTGGCGCCAATCTGCGCACCCGCATGGGCCTCAAGCCCGCGCCGCACCAGGGCCTGGGCGTGGCGCAGTATGCCTGGTGCACCTCGCCGCTGCGGCGCTACGTCGATCTGCTCAATCAGGGTCAGCTCATCGCCTGTGCCCGCTTCGGCAAGACCGCGCTGCTGCAGGCGCCGTTCAAGCCGCGCGACCCGCTGCTGTTCGCCATCGTCGAGTCGTTCGAAGACACGTACAAGGCCTATGCCACCCACCAGTCGGCGCTCGAGCGCTACTGGACGCTGCGGTATCTGGCCCAGCAGGGGCTCGACACCTTCGACGCCAGCGTGCTGCGCGAAGGCGCCGTTCGCGTGGACGGCCTGCCGCTGGTGTTCACCGCCGTGGGCGCACAAGACCTGCCCCGCAACGCCCGTGTGCAGGTGCGCATCACCGGCACCGATCTGATCACCCTGGAGGTCTTCGGCCGCGTGCTCAGCCAGATCGATCTGCCGCCGCAGGCCGCGGAGTCGGGTGCCGACATCGCCGCCGAAGCGGAAGACGAGGAAGATGCCGTGGCCCTGGCCGCACCCATCAGCGTGGCGGTGGACACCGAGGAGGCCGAGGCCGAACCGGGCGCCGACGCATCCCGGCAGGCTTCGTAGAATCGCCGCCGTCCGCCCTGCCGCCACCGCCGTGCCCGCCCTACGCCTGCGCTCCCTCAGCCCTCTGCAATGGGCCCTGATCGCCTCGATCGGGGTGCACGCGGCCCTGTTGAGCCTGCGCTTTGCCGCGCCGCAGACCTTCAACCGCCTGTTCGACAACGCGCCGCTCGACGTGGTGCTGGTCAACCAGCGCACCGACGACGCCCCCGCCAAGCCGCAGGCCATCGCCCAGGCCAACCTCGACGGCGGCGGCGACGCCAACAAGGGCCTGGCCACCACGCCGCTGCCCTTCACCGCGGATGTGTCGCACGGCGACGCCGCGGTCAATCAGCAGCGCAGCCTTTCGGCGCTGGAGCAGAAGCAGCAGCAGTTGCTCACCCAGGTGCGGCAGCAGATCGTGCAGCTGGCCCAGACCGTCAGGCAGGAAAGCAATCCCGAAAGGCAGCAGGCGCTGGAGCAGAAGCGCCGCCAGCTGCTCGACATGCTCGGCGCCATCGAACGCCAGATCCAGCAGCAGAACGCCAAGCCGCGCCGCCGCTTCATCGGCCCGTCCACCCGCGAAGCCGCCTACGCGCTGTATTACGACAAGCTGCGCACCAGGATCGAAACCCTGGGCACCCGCGAGTTTCCGCAGAGCGGAGGCAACAAGCTGTATGGCAGCCTCATCATGTCGATCACCATCGGCGCCAATGGGCGCCTCGTCGCCGCCGACGTGGTGCAGAGCTCGGGCAACCCCACGCTCGACCGCCAGGCCCGCGCCATCGTGGAGGCGGCGCAACCCTATGGCCGCTTCACCGACGCCATGCTCAGGCAGGCCGATCAGATCGTGGTGATCTCGCGATTCCGCTTCACCCGCACGCAAGGTCTGGAAACCGCCGTCCAGGCCCCGCAAAGCCCGGCGCAAGCCACCCCCTGACCCGGGAGACCGCACGATGACCCCGCTCTACGCCGTGTTCGGCAATCCCATCGCCCACAGCCGCTCCCCGCGCATCCACGCCCTGTTCGCCGAGCAGACCGGGGTCGCGCTGCGCTACGAGGCGCGGCTCGCCCCTGTGGATGCGCTGGAATCCGCCCTCGACGCCTTCCATGCTGAAGGCGGCTGCGGCGCCAACATCACCGTGCCCTTCAAGTTCGACGCCTGGCGCCTGTGCGCCCGCCGCAGCCCGGCCGCGCAACTGGCCCAGGCGGTCAACACCCTCGGCTGGGACGAGGGCGGCCTGTGGGGTGACAACACCGACGGCATCGGCCTGGTGCGCGATCTGTCGCGCGTGCTCGGCGCCGATGCGCACGCCCCGCTTCAGGGCCAGCGCATTCTGCTGCTGGGTGCCGGAGGAGCGGCCAGCGGGGTACTGGGCCCCTTGATCGCGGCGGGCGCCCGGGCCATCGCCCTGTGGAACCGTAGCGCCGAAAAGGCGCAGGCTCTGGCCGCGCGCCACAGCGCCCTGGCCGCGCAGCACGGCACCGATCTGCAGGTCGTACTCGATCCGCCGTCCCGCTGGGCCGATGGCGTCATCAATGCCACGGCGGCCAGCCTCGGTGGCCGCGCGCTCGATCTGCCCGAAGGTGTCCTGCAGTCCGGCCAATGGGCTTACGACATGATGTACGGCGCGCACGACACGCCGTTCGTCGCCCAGGCCCGCGCCGCCGGCGCCCGCGCCTGGGACGGTCTGGGCATGCTGGTCGAGCAGGCCGCGCAGAGCTACACCCTGTGGCATGGCGAAGCGCCCGACACCGCCCCGGTGCTCGCCACGCTGCGGGCCGAAATCACCGCCTCCACATCGTCCTGACCATGCGCAAGAGTGCTTCCGCGCCGCTATGGCGCCGCTTGTTGTGGCTGTTCATCCTCTCAGGCGTGGTGCTGCAGGCCTATTTCGCCCTGCGCATCGCGCTGTGGACGGTCATGCCGCCCTCCAGTTCCACCTTCATGCGCGCCGCCGAACTGCGCATTCTGCGCAGCGGCGACAAGGTGGCATGGCAGCACGACTGGGTGTCTTACGACGCGATCAGCCCGCATCTCAAGCGGGCGGTCGTGGCCTCCGAAGACGCGACCTTCCTCACCAACGACGGCGTGGACTGGGACGCCATCCAGAGCGCCTGGGACCGCAACCACAGCCGCCACTTCGAGCGCCGCGGCAAGATCGTGGGCGGCTCGACCATCACGCAGCAACTCGCCAAGAACCTGTTCCTCTCGCCCGAACGCGACTACCTGCGCAAGGGTCAGGAACTGGTCATCACCTTCATGCTCGAGGGCATTCTGGGCAAGCGCCGCATTCTGGAGATCTACCTCAACAGCGTGGAATGGGGCAACGGCATCTACGGCGTCGAAGCCGCCGCGCAGACCTACTTTCACACCAGCGCCGCGCGCCTGAGTCCGTCGCAGGCCGCCAGGCTGGCCGTCATGCTGCCCGCACCGCGCCTCTATCAGAAGCACCTGTATTCGCCCTATATGAATGGCCGCACCGCGGTGATCGCCGCGCGGCAGTGGGACGTGCAGATTCCCCGCTGAGACTCCATCAACCCTCGTTCATCTCGGCAAACGCGCCGTCGGCCGCCTGCAGCGTGGCGTCGATCACAGCGTCGTCGTGCGCTGCCGAGACGAAACCCGCCTCGAACATGCTCGGTGCCAGATACACGCCGCGATCGAGCATGGCGTGGAAGAAGTGCTTGAACACCTCGACATCGGCATCGGCCATGTCGGGATAGTTCTGCGGAAGCCGGGTGGAGAAATAGAAGCCGAACATGCCGCCTTCCGAGTCGGTGCGGAACGGCACGCCGTGCCGCTCGGCAGCGGCATCCAGGCCGCGCATCAGCTTCTGCGTCGCGGCGCTCAGGCGCTCGTAGAACCCGGGCTGCTGGATCAGACGCAACTGCGCCATGCCCGCAGCGACGGCCAGCGGATTGCCCGACAGCGTGCCCGCCTGATAGACCGACCCCAGCGGCGACAGCTTCGCCATCACGTCCGCCCGGCCGCCGAAGGCCGCCAGCGGCATGCCGCCGCCGATCACCTTGCCCATCACCACCAGATCGGGACGAATGCCATAGACCTGCTGCGCCCCGCCCAGGGCCACGCGGAATCCGGTCATCACTTCGTCCCAGACCAGCATGGCGCCATGCTCGGTGCAGAGCTCGCGCAGCCGCTGGTGCCAGGCCTGCGTGCCGCGGATGAAATTCATATTGCCGGCGATGGGCTCGACGATGACGCAGGCGATCTCGCTGCCGCGCTTGGCGAACAGTTCCTCGATCTGAGCGATGTTGTTGAACTCCAGCACCAGGGTGTGCTTGGCCAGATCGGCCGGCACGCCACCCGAACTCGGATTGCCGAAGGTGAGCAGACCAGAGCCCGCCTTGACCAGCAGGCTGTCGGCATGGCCGTGATAGCACCCCTCGAACTTGACGATGGCATCACGCCCGGTGAAGCCGCGCGCCAGGCGGATGGCGCTCATGCCCGCCTCGGTCCCGCTGGACACCAGGCGCACCTGCTCCACCGCGGGCATGAGCTTGCAGATGGCTTCGGCCATGTCGATTTCGTCGGCCGTGGGCGCACCGAAACTCAGCGAACGCGTGGCGGCCTTCTGCACCGCGGCGGTCACTTCCGGGTGGGCATGGCCGGCAATCATCGGGCCCCACGATCCGATGTAGTCGATGTAGCGCGTGCCCTCGGCGTCGATCATGTAGGGCCCTTCAGCGCGGTCGATGAAGCGCGGTACGCCTCCGACCTGACGGAAGGCGCGCACGGGTGAATTGACGCCACCGGGAATGGTGCGCTGGGCGCGGTCGAACAGTTGCTGGTTCGTGATGGACATGGTGCTCTTTCTTGAATGGAAATCGCCCCGACGAGCAGGGCGATGGACATCAAATGAAATACGGACGGTCTGACTGGCGCGCGGACCGCGGAATGCCGAACGCCTTCAAGGTCACTGCAAGGTCGGCGTGCCCGGCTCGCCCGGCATCTCGTCGTCCTCGTCGGTGGGCTGGGCCCAGAAGAAACGGTCGGGCACGACCTGGCCCATGCCGGGGCGATAGCCAAAATCGAGGCAGTGATCGAGGTATTCGATGGCCTCGTGGACGGCCTGATCGAGCTTGGCGCCATTGGCCAGAATCGCGGTGAGCACCGCCGACAAGGTATCGCCGGCACCGGTGAACCCGGCCTCGAACAGTTCGAAGCTCTCGCGCAGGAGCACGCGCCTGGGACTCATCAGCACATTCTCGACCTTGCCTTCGCTGGCCACGATGCCCGTCACCAGCAGGTATTGCACCCCCAGTTGCTGCGACTTCTGCATCAGCGCGTCGAGCGTGGGCGGTGCCTCGCCCTCCCATTCGGGCAGCAGCAACTGAGTGAGCGCGCTCTGGTTGCCGGTGAGCACGCGGGTTTGCGGCAGGATGAGGTCCTGCATGGCCTTGATGTAGTCGTCGGTCTGCGACTCGTCGAGCACATGGAAATTGCCGGCATAGGTCACGAGCGGCACCTGGCTGTAGTCCGCCAGCAATTCAGCCACCGCGTTGACCACCTCGACGCTGCCCAGGAACCCGACCTTCCAGGCGGAAATCTCGACGTCTTCGAGCACGGCCCGCGCCTGCTCCACCACCGCATCGGCCTCGATCTCGATGGTGTCGAAGATCTCCGCGGTGTCGCGCACCCAGAGCGCGGTGGTGATAGGCAAGGGATGGCAGCCCACGGCCGAGCACGATGCCAGATCGGCCGCAAGCCCCGCGCTGCCGCTGGGGTCGGCCGCGTTGAAGAACATCACGGCGGGAGGGGATTCTGTGGATTCGGTCATCATGACGGCATGGTAGTGCCCAGGCGC
>JAJTBQ010000136.1 GCA_021286835.1 Thiomonas sp. | reverse complement strand
GCGCCAGCGAGTTGATCAGGCCGATGTTCGGGCCTTCCGGCGTTTCGATCGGGCACACGCGGCCGTAGTGCGTCGGGTGCACGTCGCGCACCTCGAAGCCGGCACGCTCGCGCGTCAGACCGCCAGGGCCCAGGGCCGAGACGCGACGCTTGTGGGTGATTTCCGACAGCGGGTTGGTCTGGTCCATGAACTGCGACAGCTGGCTGGACCCGAAGAACTCCTTGATCGCCGCCGAAATGGGCTTGGAGTTGATGAAGTCGTGCGGCATCAGGTTCTCGGTCTCGGCCTGGCCCAGACGCTCCTTGACCGCGCGCTCGATGCGCGACAGACCGGCGCGGAACTGGTTCTCGGCCAGCTCGCCCACGCAGCGCACCCGGCGGTTGCCGAGGTGGTCGATGTCATCGACTTCACCGCGGCCGTTGCGCAGATCGACCAGCAGCTTGATGACGGCCATGATGTCTTCATGCGACAGCACCATCTCGCCTTCGATTTCCTCGCGACCGAGGCGGCGGTTGAACTTCATGCGGCCCACGCGCGACAGGTCGTAGGCGTCGGCGTCGAAGAACAGGCGGTTGAACAGAGCCTCCACCGCGTCTTCGGTCGGCGGCTCGCCGGGGCGCATCATGCGGTAGATCGCCACCTTGGCGCCGAGCTGGTCGGCCACTTCATCGATGCGCAGGGTCTGCGAGATGAAGGCGCCCTGGTCGAGGTCGTTGACGTAGAGCGTCTGAATCTGCTGAATGCCCGCCTCGCGGATCTTCTTCAGCAGCGGCTCGGTCAGCTCGTCGTTGGCACGCGCCACGATCTCGCCCGTGTCCTGCGACACCAGGTTGCGGGCCAGCACCTTGCCCAGCAGGAAATCTTCGGGCACCGACAGGCGTTGCGTGCCGCCCTGCTCCAGGTCGCGCAGATGGCGGGTGTTGATGCGCTTGTCCTTGGCCACGACGACCTTGCCGTTCTGGTCGATCAGGTCAAAGCGCGCCACCTCGCCCTTGAAATGGTCCGGCACGAATTCGAGCAAGGCGCCATCGTCCATCAACTGCATGTGGTCGAAGGCAAAGAAGTGCGCCAGGATCTGCTCGGGATTCAGCCCCAGGGCCTTGAGCAGGATGGTGACCGGCATCTTGCGGCGACGGTCGACGCGGAAATACAGGATGTCCTTGGCGTCGAACTCGAAGTCGAGCCAGGAGCCGCGGTAGGGAATGATGCGGGCGCTGAACAGCAGTTTGCCCGAGCTGTGGGTCTTGCCCTTGTCGTGCTCGAAAAACACGCCGGGGGAACGATGCAGCTGGCTGACGATGACGCGCTCGGTGCCGTTGATGATGAAGGAACCCTTGTCGGTCATGAGCGGAATCTCGCCCATATAGACCTCCTGTTCCTTCACTTCCTTGACCGTGGGCTTGGCCGCTTCGCGGTCCATCACGATCAGGCGCACCTTGGCCCGCAGCGCCGACGCGAAGGTCAGGCCGCGCTGCTGGCATTCGCGCACGTCGAAGACAGGGCGCGCCAGGGTGTAGCCGTTGTATTCCATGCGCACGTTCTGGTTGTGCGACACGATGGGGAAAATGGCGCGAAACGCCGCTTCCAGTCCTTCGTCCTTGCGCTGCGCCAAGGGAAGGTCTTTCTGCAGAAAGGCCTCGTAGGAGTTGATCTGCGTAGCCAGCAGATAGGGGACATCCAGAACACTTTGGCGGCTGCCAAAACTTTTCCGAATGCGCTTTTTCTCAGTGAACGAGTAGGACATGGATACGCTCCGCTCCACAGGGACAAAATCAGTTATCGCATACCCCGGGCATACCCCAGACCATGCGATAACTGCTCACGCAGTGACGACCAAAACACCTTGCCGGTTTGAACCGGCAGAAGGCGCGAAAGCCCGGAAGGCCAATCGACCTTCCGGGCCCACGCCATAACCGAGGCTTACTTGATTTCGGCCTTGGCGCCAGCTTCTTCGAGCTTCTTCTTGGCAGCTTCGGCGTCAGCCTTGGCGATGCCTTCCTTGACGGCCTTGGGCGCGCCATCCACCAGGTCCTTGGCTTCCTTCAGGCCCAGGCCCGTCAGTTCGCGCACGGCCTTGATCACGCTGACCTTGTTGGCGCCGGCTTCGAGCAGCATCACGTTGAATTCGGTCTGCTCTTCAGCCGGGGCGGCAGCAGCACCACCCGCGCCAGGTGCGGCCACGGCCATGGCGGCAGCGGACACGCCGAACTTCTCTTCGAACGCCTTGACCAGGTCGTTGAGTTCCAGAACGGTCATGCCACCGACGGCGTCGAGGATGTCTTGTTGGTTCATTGCCATTTGTTGACTCCGAGATAAATGTTTGAAAAGAGAATGTTGAAAGCTTCAGCCTGATCAGGCTGCTTCGGTTTCGCGTTTTTTCGCCAACTGACCCAGCGCCACGGCAAAGCCGGACACCGGAGCCTGCATGACACCCAGCAGACGCGCCAGCAGCACTTCGCGCGACGGAATGCTGGCAAGGGTCTTGACCCCGGCGGCGTCCAGCGCCTTGCCGTTGACAGCCCCCGAGCGGATGACCAGCTTGTCGTTGGTTTTGGCAAAGTCGTTGATGACCCGCGCGGCGGCCACTGCGTCTTCGGAAAAACCGTAGATCAGCGGACCGGCCATTTCACCGGCAAGAACCTCGCACGGGGTACCCGTGACGGCGCGCCGGGCCAGAGTGTTCTTGAACACCTGGAGATGCACCCCGTTTTCGCGAGCCTGCTTGCGCAGCTTGGTCATCTGCTCGACTGCAATGCCGCGATACTCGGCCAGAACCAGGGATTGCGCCTTGGCTGCCAGCGCCGAGATTTCCTCGACTGAAGCTTGCTTTTCAGAGCGGTTGAGACTCAAGATTGACTCCTGAAGAAATTGCCTTGAACCCTGCGGTTCGCGGCGCCTAAACAAGCGTCCTCTGGAGTGACTACAGGCATGGTTCGCACCTTGCCCATTCTCTCGTCCAGCGGGTTCGCCATCTGCGCAGACCCGACACCCAAGGCTGATGTCGAATTAAGCGAGGCCATGGCCTCGCGCCTGCGGTCTTGGATCGCCCGAGGCGGCAGAACATCACCGCATCGGCCCACCAATTCCTGCACGGTCCCGCCTGATCGTTTCGTCAGGACCGGACCGTTTCAAACACTTACTGCCCGGCAACAGCCGCGTTCACCGTGGCGGTGTCGACACGCACGCCGATCCCCATGGTGGACGAGACAGCGACCTTTTTCAGGTAGATGCCCTTGGCGGCTGCGGGGCGCGCCTTCTGCAGGGCCTCGATCAGCGCAGCCAGGTTGTTGCGCAGCGCGTCCGGGCCGAACGAAGCGCGGCCAATCGTGCCGTGCACGATGCCCGCCTTGTCGGCGCGGAACTGCACCTGACCGGCTTTCGCGTTCTTCACCGCACCGGCCACGTCCGGCGTCACTGTGCCGACCTTGGGGTTCGGCATCATGCCGCGCGGGCCGAGAATCTGGCCCAGTGCTCCGACCACGCGCATGGCGTCGGGCGAGGCGATGACGATGTCGAAATTGAGGTTGCCGGCCTTGACCTGCTCGGCCAGATCTTCGAAGCCGACGACATCGGCTCCCGCGGCCTTGGCCTCTTCGGCCTTGGCACCCTGCGCGAACACGGCCACGCGCTTGATCTTGCCGGTCCCTGCGGGCAGCACCACGGAGCCGCGCACGACCTGATCGGACTTGCGCGTATCCACGCCGAGGCTCACGGCCACGTCAATGGACTCGTCGAACTTGGCGACGGCACATTCCTTGACCAGCGCCAGCGCGTCATCGAGCGCGTAGAGCTTGTTGGAATCGACCTTAGCGCGCAAGGCGGCATAACGTTTGGGCATCTTGGCCATTTACACGCCCTCCACAGTGACGCCCATCGAGCGGGCCGTGCCCGCGATGGTGCGAACAGCCGCATCCAGATCGGCGGCCGTCAGGTCTTTCATCTTGGTGTTGGCGATCTCTTCGAGCTGAGCCCGGGTGATCTTGCCCACCTTGTCGGTATGCGGCTTGGCCGAGCCCTTGTCGAGCTTGATGGCCTTCTTGATCAGCACGCCGGCGGGCGGCGTCTTGATGATGAAGGTGAAGGACTTGTCCGCGAAAGCGGTGATGACCACCGGCAGCGCCAGGCCCGGCTCGACACCCTGGGTCTGCGCGTTGAACGCCTTGCAGAATTCCATGATGTTGAGGCCGCGCTGACCGAGCGCAGGGCCGATCGGCGGCGAGGGATTGGCTTTACCAGCTGGTACTTGCAGCTTGATGAAGCCGACAATTTTCTTTGCCATAGTGACTCCGTATGGGTACGAGCGCCATCGTTTTCACGAGGCTCCCCGAAACCCGCCCTTTGCATCGACACTGCAGCCCGGGCGGGATGGGCCGCAGTTGATTTTCTCGGGGCAGGCCCTCAGAGGCCCACCCGCATGCTCGATACCCGGTGACTTGCGATCGTCAGAGACGTTCGATCTGCTGGAACTCCAACTCCACCGGCGTGGCACGGCCAAAGATGGTGACCGAGACGCGAAGACGCGATTTCTCGTAGTTCACTTCCTCGACATTGCCATTGAAGTCGGTGAACGGCCCCTCCTTGATGCGGACCATTTCCCCCACCTCGAACTGCACCTTGGGGCGCGGCTTGTCCGCACCCTCCTGCATCTGGCTCATGATCTTGTTGACATCAGCCTCGCTGATCGGAACGGGGCGGTTCTTGGCACCGCCCACGAATCCGGTCACTTTGCTGGTGTGCTTGACCAGGTGCCAGGTCGCATCATCCATTTCCATTTCAACGAGCACATAGCCCGGAAAGAAACGGCGCTCGGTAATGCTCTTGTGGCCGTTCTTGATCTCGACGACCTCTTCGGTCGGCACCAGAATGCGGCCGAATTTGGATTGCATCCCTGCGCGCTCGATACGCTCGGCCAGGTTGCGCTGCACCGCCTTCTCCATACCCGAATAGGCATGGACGACATACCACTGCTTGCCGGCCTGCGCCGCCATCGTTTGTGCCTCAGCCATACTCATGCTCCTAGCGCTTCCAACCGAGGATCAGGTCGTAGAGCACATATTCCAGCGATTTGTCGGTCAGCCAGAGAAAAATAGCCATCAAAATGACGAAGGCAAACACGATGCCGGTCATCTGCATCGCCTCCTTGCGCGAGGGCCAGACCACTTTCTTGGTTTCGCGCACCGAGTCCTGGCCATAGGCGATGAGCGCGCGACCCGGCTCGGAGAGGAAAAACACCACCACCGCTCCCGCCAGCAAGACCAACAGCGTGACGACGCGCACCCACATCGGCTGGCCGCCCAAACCATAGAACAGGCCGAGAGCCGCGATCAGCAGAACCGCCGCCGCCCCCAACTTCGCTTTGTCCGCCCCAGTGGAGACGGTTTCGACAGACGGATTCGCCATATGGATTTACGCGCGTTCAACCCCGAATCGGTTCGGAGTGGCAGGGGCAGAGGGAATCGAACCCCCAACCTTCGGTTTTGGAGACCGACGCTCTGCCAATTGAGCTATGCCCCTGTATCTTCTAGCACCAAGGCCGTTGTCTGCGAAACAGGCAACGGCCGCAATTCAAACAGATCCGGGCGCATCCCGCAGAACGCGCCCCTATAACCTTTTCCGTGGGCACCCCGGACCGGCCGGGAATGCACTCGCTTTT
>JAJTBQ010000135.1 GCA_021286835.1 Thiomonas sp. | reverse complement strand
TCGCTGCCAGGCGCGGATTCATCGCGCTTGACGAACACCCGCTTCTTGCGCACTTCCACATGGATGGTGCGCGCCTTGCCGGTGGCATCCGCCTGCTTGATCTCGCTGGTCTGCTTGCGTGTCAGGGTGATTTTCTTGCGCTCGCCGCCCGCCGCGCCGCCATGTGCCGCGCGCAGGTGCTCGAGCAGGCGTGCCTTGTCGGCTTCGCTGATGACATCGTCCGCAGCGCGCGACCCGACTCCCGCCTGTTGCAGTTGCTCTTGCAAGAGGTTCAAGGGTTTGCCGAGTTCTGCGGCGAGTTGTGCGACGGTATGACTGGCCATTGATGGAGTGTCCTAGTACGGCTTGAAACGTATGAAGATTGGGCGGCGGGTTCGTCTGGGTTTCAGGCGTCGAACCAATGCGCGCGGGCCTTCAAGATGAGCGCGGCGGCCCTGGCGTCGTCGGTGCGGAGGATGCCCGCAAGCTCGTCGGTGGCCAGATCGCCCAGATCATCCAGGGTCAACACGCCGGCTTCGGCGAGCAGGGCCAGATCCTCGGTGCCCAGACCCTCGAGGGATTTGAGCGCCGGATCGACTTCGTCTAGCTTCTGCTCGCGCGCGATTTCCTGCGTAAGAAGGGCGTTGCGCGCGCGTTCGCGCAACTCGTTGACGGTGTCCTCGTCGAAGGCCTCGATTTCCAGCATTTCGTTGATCGGCACATAGGCCAGTTCTTCGAGGCTGGTGAACCCTTCGGCGATGAGGATGTCGGCCACCTCCTGATCGACATCGAGCTTTTCGACAAACAGGCTGCGCATCTTCTCGACTTCCTGCGTGTTGCGGGCGTCGGATTCTTCGGCGCTGAGAATGTTGATCTTCCAGCCCGTCAGCTCGGATGCCAGGCGCACGTTCTGACCCGTGCGGCCGATGGCAAGCGCCAGATTTTCCTCGTCCACGGCCACATCCATGGCGTGCTTTTCTTCGTCCACCACGATGGACGAGACGTTCGCCGGCGCCAGCGCGCCGATCACGAACTGCGCCGGATCTTCCGACCACAGCACGATATCCACCCGCTCGCCGCCCAGTTCATTGGTGACGGCGGTGACGCGCGAACCGCGGATGCCCACACAAGTACCGATGGGATCGACGCGACGGTCGTGCGACACGACCGCGATCTTGGCGCGCACGCCCGGCTCGCGGGCGCACGACTTGATCTCCAGCAGCCCCTGCTCGATCTCGGGCACTTCCAGGCGGAACAGCTCGATCATGAACTCAGGCGCGGTGCGCGAGATTTCGATCTGCGGCCCGCGCGCGGTGCGGTCGATCTTGGTGATCACCGCGCGCACACGGTCGCCCACGCGCAGGTTTTCCTTCGGGATCAAATCGCCGCGGCGCAGTCGCGCATCGACCTTGCCCGATTCGACGATGATGTCGCCCTTGTCGAGGCGCTTGACCGAGCCGTTGAAAATCTTGTCGTTGCGGGCGAGAAAGTCGTTGAGGATCTGTTCGCGCTCGGCATCACGGATTTTCTGCAGAATGACCTGCTTGGCCGCCTGCGCGCCAATCCGGCCGAAAGCGATACTCTCGATCGGCTCTTCGATGTAGTCATCCAACTCGATGTCGGGGATTTGCTCACGCGCCTCGAACAGCAAAATTTCGCTGTCGGGCAATTGCAGACCCGCCTCGTCGGGCACGACGTGCCAGCGACGGAAACTTTCGTACTCGCCGGTGTCGCGGTCGATCTGCACCCGCACGTCGGCCTCGCCTTCGTACAGGCGCTTGGTGGCCGACGCCAGCGCAGCCTCGACGGCGCCGAAGACGACTTCGCGATCGACATTCTTTTCACGCGCCAAGGCGTCCACCAGCATCAAAATCTCGCGACTCATTTTCGACCACTCCCAAAATCGACAACAGGCACCAGGCGCACATCGCGCACCTCGGCCAGACTGAAATTCATGACGGACACCGTGTCCTCCTCGTGGGCCAGGCCCGCGGCGGGCGGCTCGGCGGCCTTGACCTTCTTCTTGGCGGCGCCGGGTTTGCGCTTGCCATCCACCTCAGGGGGCGACAAGGCCATGGAGAAACGACCCTGCGCATCGTCTTCGCCGCGCGCCAGCAAGACGCCGCGGTATTTCTTGCGCCCCTGAAACGGCGCGCGCAGCACGACATCGATCTCAAGGCCGGCGAAACGCACGAAATCTTCCGGTTTGCGCAGAGGCCGATCCAGCCCGGGCGACGAAACCTCCAGCCGACCATAGTCGACGTTCTCCACCTCAAACACGTACTGCAGCTGACGCGTGACCCGCTCGCAGTCTTCGACGGTCACCGGGGCGCCATCGGCGTGATCGATCGTCACGCGCAGCAATCCGCGCGGCAGGTGCTCCACCTCCACGAGTTCCAGTCTAAGACTGGTGACTGCCGTCTCAATAGCCTGTGCTGCACTCATGCGCTTGCCCGCTTGCCAATGAAAAATCCGTTCAAAAACACTGCAAAAATTCGGCGCAACTTCGCGCTCTGCGACACGCTGCCCACGCCCTCAAACTGCGCAAGCAAAAAAAAAGGGCGATGACGTCGCCCAGTTGTTGCTCACTGCAGTGGACAGGCTCATGCGCTGCGCCCTGGTTTGCGCCCCGGCCGTACAGCACCAAATGGCACCAAGCGCAATTCACCACAGCGAGTCACCACACGTCCTACCACGGCCAAGCGACTGCTTTCTTCTCGACTCTCTTTTTCTAGGATTTCGAGGAAATTCTTGCGGCCAGCAAAAAAGTGGATTATAGGGATAGGCCATCTTCTTGGCAACCACACGAAGGGTCAGGCTGCACTGTTGTCCAGGTCGGATGCGGCGAGCAGGGCCTGCGTGTAGGGTTGCTGCGGCGTGCGGAGGATGACCTCCGCCGGGCCCTCTTCCACCACCGCGCCTTGGTGCAGCACCACGACGCGATGCGCAAGCGCGCCGATCACCGCCAGATCGTGACTGATGAGCACATACGACAGCCCATGCCGGCGCTGCAGCGCGCTGAGCAGATCGAGCACCTGCTGCTGGACGGACACGTCCAACGCACTGGTGGGTTCGTCGAGAATGAGGATTCTGGGCTCAAGGATCAAGGCGCGCGCCATGGCGATGCGCTGCCTTTGCCCCCCAGAAAACGCATGGGGATACCGCTGCAGTTCAGCCGCGGACAGGGGCAGCCCGACTTCCGCCAGCATCTGCTCGACACGTTCACGGCGTTGTTGGACGCTCCATGTGGGCCGATGGACCTCCAGCCCCTCCTCGACGATCTGCGCCACGTTGCGCCTGGGTGAAAGACTGGCGAACGGGTCTTGAAACACGATCTGGGCCTGCGCGCGCAAGGGGCGCAGCGCCGCGGCGGCCAGCCTGCCCGGATCGTGCCCCAGCAGGCTGACCTCGCCGCCCTGCCTGGGAAGCAGCCCCAGCAGAGCCAGCGCGAGGGTCGACTTCCCGCTTCCCGACTCGCCGACGACGCCCAAGGTCTGTCCAGCCGGCAACTCCAGGGCAATGTTCTGCAAAACGGTATGCCAACGCTTGCGCCAGAATCCGCCGCTCTGCGCAAACCGCACATTCAGCCCCCTGGCCCGGAGCAGCACCGCGGGGGGCTGTGCGGCTTCGGGCGTGGCGACCTGGCGCCGCGGTCGGCTGTTCAGCAGCATCTGCGTGTAGGGGTGGCGCGGCGCCGTAAACACCTCGTCGACCGCCCCCGCCTCGACCACCCTGCCCTTTTGCAGCACGGCCACCCGATGCATGTAGCGCCGCACCAGAGGAAGGTCGTGGGTGATGAACAGCAGGGCCAGCCCGTATTCGGCCTGCAGGGCATCGAGCAAATCCAGGATCTGGCGCCGCACGGTCACATCGAGCGCCGTGGTCGGTTCATCGGCCAGCAGCAGGCGTGGCCGACAGGCCAGCGCCATGGCGATCATCACCCGCTGGCGCTGGCCGCCGGAGAGCTGATGCGGATAATCGGCCGCCCGGCGCGCGGGCTGGTCGAGGCCCATCTGAGCCAGCAGGTCCACCGCGCGGGCCCAGGCCGCGCGGCGCGGCAGTGCCTCGTGCCATTCCAGTACCTCGGCGATCTGCCGCCCGACGGGATGCAGCGGGTTGAGCGCGGTCATCGGCTCCTGAAAGATCATGGCGATGTCTTTGCCGCGCAGAGCCCGCATGGCGCGCTCGCTCAGGCTGCTCAGCTCGCGGCCATCGAAGCGCACGCTGCCCGTCTGCTGGGCGTCGCTCAGCAGACGCAGCACGGCCAGCGCCGACACGGTCTTGCCCGACCCGGATTCACCGACGAGTGCGACCTTCTCACCGGCGGCGACATCGAGATCGAGGTCGTGCACCACGGTCTGGTCGCCAAACCTCACCTGCAGACCACGCACGCTGAGCAAGGGCGTTGACGCCATGGGGTTCATTCCAATCCGGAGCGGGTGTGACGAGGGTCGAGCGCGTCGCGCAAGGCCTCGCCGATGAAAGTGAGCAGCAGCAAGATGGCGACCAGCGCTCCGAAGGCCGCCGCGGAAATCCACCAGGCATCCAGATTGGCCTTGCCCTGGGCCAGCAGTTCGCCCAGACTGGGCGTGGGCGGCGGCACGCCCAGTCCCAGAAAGTCCAGGCTGGTCAGGGCCAGCAAGGCGCCACTCATGCGAAACGGCAGGAAGGTCACGACCGGCGTGAGGCTGTTGGGCAGGATATGCCGCCACATGATGCGGCCATGCGACAGCCCCAGCGCCTGGGCCGCGCGCACATAGTCCATCTGGCGGTTTCGCAGAAACTCGGCCCGCACATAGTCGGCCAGCCCCATCCAGCCGAAAAGCGACAGCAGCACCAGCAGCAGGGCCAGACCGGGTGCGAACACGGCGGAGAAAATGATCAGCAGATACAACTCGGGCATCGCCCCCCAGACCTCCATCACCCGCTGCACCGACAGGTCGATGCGCCCGCCGAAATAGCCCTGAACGGCGCCGATGAGCATGCCCAGCGCCGTCCCGGTGACCGTCAGCGCCAGGGCGAACAGCACCGAAAGGCGGAAGCCGTAGATCAGACGCGCGAGCACATCGCGTCCGCGGTCGTCGGTACCCAGCCAGTGCCGCGCGGACGGCGAGGAGGGGAACGGTCGCTGCGCGTAAGAGTCGATACTGGTCGCGCTGAACGGAATGGGCGGATACAGCGCGAAATTGCCGGGTGCCGACAAGCGGCTGCGGATGTAGGGGTCGAGATAGTCGGTCGGGGTGTGGAAGTCGCCGCCGAATGTGGTTTCAGGATAACCGTGCAGCAGCGGCAGGTAGAACCGTCCGTCGTAGCGCACCAGCAAGGGCTTGTCGTTGCTGATCAGCGGCGCCATCAGGCTCAGACCGAACAGCAGCAGAAACAGCCACAGACTCCAGCGCCCCAGGCGATGGGCTTTGAACCTGTGCCATCCCTGGCTCAGAAAGGGATGGCGCCCTGGCGTGGCCCGAGCGGTGGCCGTCGCGCTCACCGCAGTGCCCCGAACTGGATGCGCGGATCGACCCAGACATAGCTCAGATCGGCCAGCAGCTTGGTGAACAACCCGATCAGGGTGAACAGGTAGAGCGAACCCATCACCACCGGATAGTCGCGCCGCATCACGGCCTCGTAGGACAACAGACCCAGTCCCGGCAGCGAGAACAAGGTCTCGATGAGCAG
>JAJTBQ010000134.1 GCA_021286835.1 Thiomonas sp. | reverse complement strand
CGTTCGCCGCCCTGATCTCGCATCACAAGGCCTGTGGTTAGTCAAGTTTGAGGTTTTTCTCTTTTGTTATATTGGTTCGTTGATCTTTTCATGTCCCCGCGCACGCTGCCGGCTGTGTTCGCAAGCCGCTTCGCGGTGTGCCAAACGCCGGTCTGATTCGTCGCAGTTCGATTCATCGTCTGCACTTTTGTCTGCAAATCGCTCGCGCTGCACCGAATTTCCCACCGTATGTCTGCCAACCCTACTCCCGTTCCCAATACCTCTCTGAGCACCTCCGGCTGGGAACTGAAGCATGGTTCGCGTGCCTGGCGCGCCTTCGTCGAGCTGCTGTCGTCGATGCGTTTTGCCATCGCCCTGCTGGTGATCGTGGCCATCGCCAGCATCATCGGCACGGTGCTGACGCAAGGTCAGCCCTACAACAACTACATCGATCAGTTCGGCCCCTTCTGGGCGGAGGTCTTCCGCAAGTTCGAGCTGTACAACGTCTATTCCTCCTGGTGGTTTCTGCTGATCCTGACTTTTCTGGTCGTCTCCACCAGTCTGTGCCTGATCCGCAATACGCCCAAGATCATCACCGACCTGAAGACCTATAAGGAAGGGGTGCGCGAGCAGAGCATGCGTCACTTCCACGAGCGGGGCGAGGCGGCGTTCAACAATGGCCGCGCGGAAACCGTGGCCCACCTCACGGGCGTCATGCGCAGCCATGGCTACAAGTTGCGCGTGCAGGAGCGCCCCGCGCTACAGGAGGGCGGGGCCGCGTCCACCATGATCGCCGCCAAGACGGGCGGGCTCAACCGCGTCGGCTATGTGCTGGCGCATGCCGCTTTCGTGCTGATCTGTGTGGGCGCGCTGTTCGATGGCGACATGATGATCAAGGCGCAGATGTGGATGTTCGGCAAGGAGCCGCTGAAGGCCAATATGCTGGTGTCGCAGGTGCCCGAGGTCAACAAGCTGTCGGTGCACAACCCGACCTTCCGCGGCAATCTGCAGATTCCCGATGGCGGCGAATCGAATATGGCGGTGCTCAGCATGGGCGACGGTGTGTTGTTGCAGCCTCTGCCGTTCAACATCCACCTGAAGAAATTCAATATCGACTTTTATTCCACCGGCATGCCGCGGCTGTTTGCCAGCGACGTGGTCATCACCGATCCGCGCACCGGCAAGAGCTTTCCGGCGAAGATCGAGGTCAACCATCCTTTGACCTATGACGGCGTCACCATCTTCCAGTCGGGCTTCGCCGATGGCGGCTCCGAACTATTCCTCAAGGCCTGGCCGATGCACGGCCCCAGCGACAAGACCTTCGACCTGACCGGCACGGTGGGCTCCGACCGCCAGCTCAGCAATGGGGCGCAAAGCATGCAGGTCGAGTTCAGCGAGCTGCGCATCTTCAACGTGCAGGACATGAGCCCTGCGCAGACCACCGGCATCAAGCCCAAGGAGCAGACCCTGATGTCCGGTTTCGACCGCCACCTGGGCGCCCCCGTGGCGGCGCCGGGCGAGCGTCACCTCCAGAACATCGGCCCCGCTGTGATCTACAAGATTCGCGACGCTTCGGGTCAGGCGCATGAGTACTTCAACTACATGCTGCCGGTGGAACTCAATGGCGAAAAAGTCTTCCTCGCTGGCGAGCGTGGTTCGCTGGACGCGGGCTACAAGTACCTGAGAATTCCTGCGGACGGCAACGACTCCATCGACGGCTGGATGCGGTTCCGCGCGGCCCTGTTCAACCCGAAGGCGCGCGAGCAGGCCGCAGCGCAATATGTGTCGGCCACCCTGCCTCCCGATGCGACGGCCGAACTGAAAAGTCAACTGATGGTCACCGCGGGCCGGACGCTCGACATATTTGCCGGCGAAATCCCCAACGATCCCAAGACCGGCAAACCGGTGGTGCAGGCGCCCGGCGGTCTGCCCGCCCTGGCGCAGTACCTCGAAGCGGCCGTGCCGCAAGACAAACAGCAGCAGGCTTCCGACGTGTTCGTGCGCATTCTGAATGGCACGCTGTGGCAACTGTGGCAGATCAGCCGCGAAAATCACGGCGAGAAGCCCGTCACGCAGGACACGGCCCACGAGAAGTTCTTCGATTCGGCCGTGCTGGCCCTGTCCGACAGCTTCTTCTATCCCTCGCCCCTGTACTTGCAGATGACCAACTACAAGCAGGTGCAGGCCAGCATCTTCCAGGTGGCGCGTGCCCCCGGCAAGATTGTGGTCTATACGGGTGCGGTTTTGCTCATCCTGGGCGTGTTTGCCATGCTTTACATCCGCGAGCGCCGGGTCTGGTTCCTGGTGAAAGATCGCGGCGATGGCGGCAGCGACACCCTCATGGCCATGAGCACCAATCGCCGTACTCTGGAGTACAAGAAGGAATTTGAAACACTGCGCGCAGCCAGTCTGGGCGTAGCATCAACCGACCCGACGCATCCTCCCGCGCCGGACAATGCCTCGACCTGAATAGGGACCCGCCATGGAACTTGCCAGCAAATCCCATAGCTTGCCGCTGAACTCGAAAAGTTCGGAACCCCCGCGCCAGAACGGCATCGGTGCCTACCTGCGCCGACGCTCCGTCTACGACTGGATCTTTCTGCTGCTCATCGCCGGCGGTGACGCCTATGTGCTGAGCCAGTACGGCCAGAACATGAGCTATTACGTCAAGCTCATCTTCCTCGGCGCGACCACCACCCTGCTGTTCCTGGGCTGGGGCTGGACCGCGATCAAGAATCTGGCCATCGTGGTGGCGGGCCTTTCGCTCTTCGGCATCTGGCTGTACCAGGGGCCGAACGGGCAGGCGGTGCTGGCGCGCAGCGAGCAGGTGTTCTTCCTCAAATACTTCCTGGCCAGCCAGTCGGCGATTCTGTGGATGGCCTTCCTGCTGTTCCTCAGCACGGCCGCCTATTGGTTCGGCATGTTCACCGGCCCTGCGCAGAACACCGCGGGCGGCATGGCCTTGGCCACGGGCGGCGGTGGCGGCATTGCTGGCGGCGGTGACGGTGTGGTGCGCGATGCCAAGGGCTGGCAGTCCAATTTCGCCCAGTACTTCGGCTCCCGCCTGGCCTGGGTGGGCATCGCCATGGCGCTGACCGGCACCATGATGCGCTGGTACGAGAGCTACCAGATCGGCCCCGACATTGGCCACATCCCGCTGTCGAATCTGTACGAAGTGTTCGTGCTGTTCTCCTGGCTGACCACCATTCTGTATCTGTACTTCGAGCAGAAGTACAAGACCCGCAGCATGGGCGCTTTCGCCATGCTGGTGGTCAGCGCGGCGGTGGGTTTCCTGCTGTGGTACAGCATGGTGCAGAACGCCTACGAAATCCAGCCGCTGGTGCCTGCCCTGCAGAGCTGGTGGATGAAGCTGCACGTACCGGCGAACTTCATCGGCTACGGCACCTTCGCCATCGCGGCCATGGTCGGCTTCGCCTACCTGATCAAGACCCATGCGAACGAAACCTCCTGGTGGAAGCTCACGCCGCTGTGGCTGATCGGCTTTGTCATGTTCTTCGAGCCGCTGGTGTTCCGTCAGGGCGGCATTTCCGAGTATTGGGGCGTGTTCGCCGGCATTTCGGCGCTGATCGTGGCCGGTATTCTGTATGGTCGCCGTCGCATCGCGTCGCATCTGCCCTCGCTGGAAGTGATGGATGACGTGATGTACAAGTCCATCGCCATCGGCTTCACCTTCTTCACCATCGCCACCATTCTGGGCGCCCTGTGGGCGGCCGAGGCCTGGGGCGGCTACTGGAGCTGGGACCCGAAGGAAACCTGGGCACTGATCGTCTGGCTGAACTATGCCGCCTGGCTGCACATGCGCCTCATCAAGGGTCTGCGTGGACAGGTTGCAGCGTGGTGGGCGCTGACCGGCCTGCTGGTCACCACCTTCGCCTTCCTCGGCGTGAACATGTTCCTCTCGGGCCTGCATTCCTACGGCAAGCTCTGAGCGGGTCTGGTGACGAAAAAAGGCCCTTCGGGGCCTTTTTTTATGGATTTCCGCCCATCTGGCTTTGGTACCCGAATCCCCTCAAGGCAGGCGGGGATGACGCTGCACTGTAAGGTTCGGAGTGTTGCCGCGACTACAAGCGGTAGCGATGGAATAACGTCGCCCGATAGTCCGTCCATAGACCGGAAGTTCAGCAAACTGCGCAGGAGCAAGCCATGAGCAAGCGACAAGACCAAGGGTTCGAGCACCCAGCCTCTTCGGAGATCACGCCGAGGGAAATCTACAGAGATCGCCGTCACTTCCTGGCGGCTGCCGGCGTCGGTGCCGCCGCTGGTGTGGCCGCCCTGACGGCGCACCACGCGCAGGCCACGCCTGCAGGCGGCGGCCAGCCTGCGCCAGGCAAGCTGGCGGCACTGGCCTCGCGCAGGAACGCCGCGCTGTCCACCGCGCAGACGCCCACGCCCTACAAGGACGTGACCACCTACAACAATTTCTACGAGTTCGGAACGAGCAAGAGCGATCCGGCCAAGAACGCTGGCAGCCTGAAGACCCGGCCGTGGACGGTGGTGGTGGAGGGCGAGGTCCACAAACCGCGGACCTTCGGTATCGACGATCTGCTCAAGCTCGCGCCGATGGAAGAGCGCGTCTATCGCCATCGCTGCGTGGAGGGTTGGGCGATGGTGGTGCCCTGGCTGGGCTACTCGCTTTCCCATCTGCTCAAGGCGGTCGAGCCCACGGGCAACGCCAAGTACGTCGAATACATCACCTTGCTCGATCCGGCGGAGATGCCGGGGCAGAACGATCCGATCCTGCAGTGGCCTTATCTCGAAGGTCTGCGCATGGACGAGGCCATGCACCCGCTCACGCTGCTCACCTTTGGCCTGTACGGCGAGGTGCTGCCCAATCAGGATGGCGCGCCGATGCGCATGGTCATTCCCTGGAAATACGGTTTCAAGGGTGGCAAGTCCATCGTCAAGATCCGGCTGGTGGAAAAGCAGCCCGTCACGTCCTGGATGCGCGCGGTGCCGCAGTGGTACGGGTTCTATTCCAACGTCAACCCCGACGTGAGTCCGCAGAACTGGAGTCAGGCGAATGAGCGCCTGATCGGTCAGGGCGGCGGCTTCGGGGGCCTGTTTTCGCCGCGCGTGCCCACGCAGTTGTTCAATGGTTACGGCGCTCAGGTCGCCAATCTGTACCAGGGCATGAATCTGAGCAAGTTCTTCTGATCATGGGCACGTCCACTGCGCTGTCATGGCCGCGCCGGCTCCTGCGCGGACGGGCGGTCAAGCCGCTGATCTTCCTGCTGTGTCTGTTGCCTTTCGCGGGCCTGTTCTGGCGCGGTTGGAGCAACAACCTGGGGCCGAACCCCGAGCAGACCGTGATCTGGACCACCGGTCTGTGGGCCTTGCGGCTGCTCTTGATCACGCTGGCCGTCACGCCGTTGCGCAAGCTGACCGGCTGGGCTGAGCTGGCACGGTTCCGGAGGATGTTCGGGTTGTTCGTGTATTTCTATGCCCTGCTGCACTTCACCGCCTGGCTGGGTTTGGTCAACGGCTTCAGTGTCGACATGGCCGTTCGCGACATCGCCAAACATCCCTTCGTGCTGGCCGGCATGAGCGCCCTGTTGTTGATGACCCCGCTGGCGCTGACCTCGACCAACGGCATGATCAAACGACTCGGCGCACGTCGTTGGCAGACCCTGCATCGCTTGGTGTACGTGGTCGGCGTGGTCGCGGTGTTCCACTTCTGGTGGGGCAAACTGGCCAAGAACAATACCGCCAGCCCGACGGTCTATGCCCTCATCCTCGCGGTGCTTCTGGGCTTGCGGCTGTGGTGGGCCTGGCGCGCGGCGCAGGCTCGTCGCACCCCATTGCG
>JAJTBQ010000133.1 GCA_021286835.1 Thiomonas sp. | reverse complement strand
GCGTGCCGAGTTCCTCCAGCACCTGCCCCACCGTCAGGCCCATGCCCGGATCGAGGGGAAAGTCGGTCAGCACCACCCAGCGCGGCCCGTCCTGCCCGACCAAAGTGCCTGAACCCAGCACGCGAGCCTCGGGCCAGAAGGTGCGGATGATGACCGGGCGCGGCTGAAACGCGCCGGGACGGCCCAGACGGGTCCAGTCGGCTTGCTGGAGCAGGGCATCGACCGGATCGGTTGCATGGCTTCGGGGAACCACGTTGTCCTTGGCGGGGGTGTTGTTCATGGCGCGGCCCGAGTCAATGCAGTTGCGAAGGCGGCTGCTGGGGAAGGGGACTCCAATCCGCCCGATGGCGTTCCGCATGGGCGCGTACCCACTGCTGCGCCCGCTGGCCCAACCCGGTCTGAGGCTCGGTGGCCTGAGTGACGCAGAGGAAGCCTCGCAACCAGCCCGGCACCTCGTTGGCGGGCATCGGCTTGGCCAGCGCGTAGCCCTGGCCAATGTCGGCGCCCAGCACCGCGGCGACTTCCACCAGGGCCGGCGTTTCAAGCCCTTCGACCACGACCTTCAGGCCCAGGGCCTGGGTCATGCGCACCAGGGCACCGATGAAGCCGATCATGCCGTCCGCCTCGGATTGCGCCTCCGAAGGAATCTGCCGCACCAGCCCCTGATCGATCTTGACCGTGTCGAACGGCAGGGTGCGCAGGCGCAGCAGGCTGCTGTAGCCGCTGCCCAGATCGTCCATCACCAGCCGCACGCCGGTCTGGGCCAGGCTGCGCACGGCGCGGTCGCGCTCGGCATCGTTCTGAAAGTCGGCGTCTTCCAGGATCTCGAGCCGTAGCCGTTGTGGCGCGATGTGCCGGGCGCGCAGGGCGTCGGCCACCCAGCGGGCGCATTCGGGCATGAGCAAGACCTCCAGGGGCAGATTGACCGAGAGGTCGAGCGGGTGATCGGCCGCATCCCACTGGGTCAACTGATTCAGCGCCTGCTCGAGGCCGAGGGTGAACAGCCGGGTGAGCTCGGAGGCGCCAAAGGAGGGCAGGAACTGCCCCGGGCTGATCAGTTGCCCGTCGTCGAGCCGCAGGCGGGCCAGGGCCTCCATCGCGGTGGGCTTGCCGTCGCGCAGATTCACCAGGGGCTGGTAGTGCATTTCCAGGCCGCCGCTGAACAGCCGGTGCCGCCAGGCCCGGCGGTCGCGGACCGGCAGGAGAGAGGTCTCTCGCCTTGTCATCAGGCCGTAGAGCCCACGTTCGAACAACTGTTCGAGCCCGCGCAGGAAGCTGAGCATGACCTGGGTGTTGAACATGCCGGGATAGCGTCCGTACAGCCCCATGACGGCAAGCATGCGGCCGCGGCTGTCCTTCACCGGCACGGCGGCCGAGCTGCGAATGCCCACGCTGTGCGCGGCCGCACGCCAGGGGGCCATGCGGGGGTCGGTGACATAGCTGGCGTTGGTTTCGATCTGTTCGCTGCGCCAGCAACGCGGGTGCGGGGTCTGGCCGAATTCGCTTTTGGGATCGATGGCGAGATTGGCCATGTCGATCTGTTCCAGGGCATGCCAGTAGTCGTCGAACATGCCGGCGGTGAACTCGGGGACGAATTCACCGAGCGCATCAGGCTTGTAGATGACGGTGGCGGCCATGCCGGGCAACTCGGCGACCGAGTCGAGCACGGTGCGCGCCAGATCGGCCCATTGCGTCAGCTCGGGTTGCATCTGCTCCAGTCCGAACAGCATTTGCTGGTATTGGTCGCGCAGGGTCTGGGCGCCTTCGCTTTGCCATTGGAGTTCGCGCTGCAGCCGGGCCGTGACCAGTTGCCCGAGCAGGGCGCGGTCTTGTCCGCGCGTCGGCGCCTCGGCGATCAGGTCTTGCAGGCTCTGGAGATAGCTGCCCATGCTGTTGACCAGCGCACCCGAGTTGAGACCGACCAGGGCGTGAACACCGCCGATTCGCCGCGCGTCGTCCTGATGGGTTTCGGCCGACAGATCGGGCAGCAGGATCTGACGCAGCCGCAGGCTCTGCCGTTCGCGCAGATGCGCCATCTCTTCGGGCGAAAGCGCCGCCAGCAAGGCCGCGGCCTCGGGGTCTTGTCCCAGTGTGGCGTAGAAGCGCTCGACGAAGGCCGTGGCATGGTGCGGCAGCAGGTCGCCTACCAGGCCGAGCAGACGCGCCGCTGTGTCCCCGTAGGGATCGATCTGTACCGGCAGATCGGCAGGTTTGACCGCGGCATGCTCCACGCTGTCGTTCCAGCGCTGCCACCAGATCGTTCGGTCGCGCTTGTGTGCCTTGCTGGCATAGAGTGCCGCATCGGCATGGCGCAGCAGCACCTCGGCCTGGGCGTCGTCGTCCGGATAGAGCGTCACCCCCAGGCTCATGCCCACCTTGGCCAACACGCCGTCCGCCAGAGCGAAGGGGGTTTCGACCGCGGTGTGGATGCGGTCGAGCACGATGGGCAGATCGCCGGTTTGCGCCACGCCTTCGAGCACCAGCACGAACTCGTCGCCGCCCAGCCGGGCCACCAGATCGGTTTCGCGCACGGCGGCCGTCAGGCGCTCGCCCAGTTGGCGCAGAAGCTGATCGCCCGCAGCGTGGCCGTGGGTGTCGTTGACCGGCTTGAAATCGTCGAGATCCATCACGCCCACCGCAAGAATCGTCTTGGACCGACGAGCCCTGGCCATGGCCAGCGGCAGGTGATGTTCGAGGGCGAGGCGGTTGGGCAGGCCCGTGAGGGCGTCGTGGCGGGCCAGATGCCGTTGCTGCGCCTGCTCGGTTTCCAGATCGGCCTTGAGATCGATCTCGCCCAGCGCCTGCTCGATCAGGCTGGCCACCCGGCGCAGCAGCGCGTGCAATGCGTCGTCCAGGTCGCCTGCATTGAGCACGACCAGAACCAGCACCGCCCATCGCGTGCCGTTGCGCCGCAGCGGCAAGGCCAGCGCGAGCTGCCGCCATTCCGACAGCGAGAACTCGGCCCAGGGGGTCAGCAAGGGGGAGGGGCCGTGGCGGTCCTGCTGCTCCTGGCCGGTGCGCCAGGCGCGCGCGAGCGCGTGCGCGCCGTCGGTGCTGACGCCCAGCGGCGGCTGAGCCGCGAGTACGTCTCTCGCATGTCCGCCCGCGGCGATGGTCTGGACGGTGTCTTGAGCGTCGGGCCGGCCCACCCACACGGCGCCGAACAGTCCGGTCTCCAGCAGGCGGGTGCAGGCGTTGTCGAGCACTTCCTGGTCGTTGCGCGCGCTGATCAGAATGTCGATCTGCGCCAGCACCGACCGCACCAGCTCCTGCTGGCGTTCGCGGCTTTCGCGCTCCTTGCGTTCGGCGGCGGCGAGGTCGAGGCGGTCGAGGCCCCGTCCCAGGCTGCGGGCCAGTTCTTCCAGCAGGCCGCGCTGGTCGCGGGTGATGCGGGAGGCGCTGTCGCGATAGATGCTGAAGATGGCGTCGATCCGTCCCTGCCGCAGCACGGGCAGGGAGGCCATGGTGTGCAGGCCGAACCGCTTCAGGCGATCGGCCCAGGGCATGATCAGCGGATCGGTGGCCTTGCCCTGAATGAACACGGCGTCCGCGTCGCGCCATGCCTTGCCAAACGGACCTTGGCCACCCTTCTCGGTCGGGTGGATGCCAAGGTGCAGGCCGTCGAGATAGCCGGTCTTGCCCGATGCGGCCAGCACCCGGGCCTGACCTTCGGCGTCGGGCCGCCCGATCCAGGCCAGCTGCATGCCGCCAGAGCCCACGCTGAGGTCGCAGATGCGCTGGAACAGGGCGGTTTCATCCGTGGCATCGGCCGCAGCCTGGTTGGCCTGCGCGAGGGCGGTGTTGATCTGCACCAGCCGGTGCTGCCGCTCCATGCTGCGGCTGATGAGCACGCCGCCCACGATCTGCAGCAGCAGGAGCAAACCCCAGCCGACCAGGGTGGGCCAGTATTGCCGCCACCACAGCACTGTCAGTGCCTCGGTGGGCAGACTGGTGAAGGCCACGACCGGATACTCCTCCAGCCTCTGCCAGGCGCCGAAGGTACTCGCACCCCCCACGGCCTGGACCGGTCCGCTGTAGACCCCGAAGCGCTCGGTCGGCTTGGCCGCGATCTCGCGCGCGAGGACGCCGCGTGCCGGCGCTCGGGCCAGATCGCCGCGCGTGTGAGGCAGCGGCAGGGGCAGTCGCGCGAGCAGGTAGCCGTCGGCGCGCAGCAGGCCCACCGCGGGCACCCAGCGCCCCTTGCCGTCCAGGCTGGTCAGGTGGGGGTGCAGGCCCATGAGGGCTTGCTGCAGACCCATATTGAATTCCAGCACCACGCTGCGCGGAGGAGAACTCGCGTGCAGCGCGCAATAGACCGGGGAAACCGTCTTTGCTGGCTGCAGGGGGGCGGGCACGGCAAGTCCAACCTGAATACGGCCTGGCGTCTCCAGGGCTTGATGGAAGCTGGCCCGCGCGAGAAAGGGCGATGGCGTCTTCTGCGTGAGGGGCCGACTGGGCTCTACCGCCAGCAGATCGCCATGGGCGGCGATCAGGGAGATGCCGGTAATGTACGGGGCCCGGTCATCGAGATCGCGCAGCCAGGGCGCGGGGGCCTGCAGCAAGTCGGGATCGCGCTGGAGCTGTCGCTGGGCCAGGGTGCAGGTCGACTGCAACTGGTCGAAACGCTGGTTCGTGGCATCGGCCCAGAAGGCCACTTCGCTTTGCAGAATGCGCTCAATGCCTCGGACATTGCGCTCCCAGCCATTCCACAGCACGGCGGCGATGGCCCCAGCCAGCAGCAGATTGGCGATGATCGCGACGATCAGGATGCGGCGGCGGTCTCTCGAGAAGCGGTGGTTGTGGGGCATGCGTGACAGTATTCAGGTACTGCCAGCATTACAACAGCTAGGGTGCTAGCTGGCGTAAATCTCGTCTCGAAGAGTAAGGGAAACGTTGAAAAATTGACACTGTGTCGGGTATGGCCCCTTGGGACATCAAATAAACGCGAGCCGCACCGCACCCCAGTGACGGTCGCCCACCCGGATGGGGCGTGAGAGCTCCTGCATGATCTCGCCGGTATCGCGGGCGTAGACCTGCAAGAGGTAGGGGTTGGTATTGCGCGCGGCGCCCAGGCCCACCGGGTCGTTGAACAGCCGCATGGAGCGGTTGCCCGCCAGATCGGTGGCGTAGTCGCCGGTCAGGGGGCGGTCGAACGCGCTGTTGTGTGCGGCCGCATAGCCATTGCGATCCACCAGCAGCACATAGCGGTATTGCTCGTTGCGCGCCAGCCAGGCGTCTTCGATGGGCTGGATGCGCGACTTGATGAATTCGGTGAAACGGGTGCGGAATTTCTGCGGCTGCGTGCCGGGCACCGGCTCGTACTGCTCGTCGAAAAGGGCCTGGCCGGTGAGCGCGCCGCTGGCCAGGGCCTGCTCCAGAGCGGCTTCGATGTCCCGGCAGGCGGCATTGAGATCGCGCATGACCTGGCTGGTCTTCGAGGCCGTGACGAACTGCGTGGCAGCCTCGAACAGAGACTGGCTGGCATTGAGCGACTGTTGCACCTCGTCGGCAATGCGCTCGCTGGTGGCGATGGTCTGATTGGCGCTGGTCTGCACTGTGCTGGAAAGCGCCGCGAACTGGCCGTTGATGGCGCGCGCTGTTTCCACCTCGTGGCCGAGCTGGGTGTAAACCTTGTTCACCCCGCCGTTCATGGTCTCGATATTGCGGGCAATGTCCTGGAAATTGTTGGACATGGCCGTGGCCAGGGCCTTGCCGCTATCCATCTGGGCGGCGAACTGGGTGGTCGATTGCGTCACGATCTGCAGGCTGCGGCTGACTTCGGCGGCAAAGGTGGCGATGCTCTCCACCGATTTCTGCGTGCTCATGGCCAGCTTGCGGATTTCGT
>JAJTBQ010000132.1 GCA_021286835.1 Thiomonas sp. | reverse complement strand
GCGAACGTCTGGCCGCCACGGCGCGGCTGGAGGAGGAGATCCGCGCCCGAGCCCAGAGGGCCCAGTCGCCGTCAGGCCAGCATGCCCCTCGCGCAGAGGGAGGGGCGGTGTCCGCCTACGCGGAACCGGAGCCGCGCGGTCAGCCGAGCCGGACTCAGCCCGTGAAGGGCAGCAATGCGTTTCTCGTCGGCGGCATCGCCACCGGCGTGATCGCCTTGCTGCTGATCGGTGGGGGTGGTCTGTGGTGGTCCATGCACAAGCCCAAGCCTGAAAGCGCGGCCCTTCCCGCCGTGGCGAGCGGCGCGGGGCAGGCGGCATCGGCGCCCGGCCCGGTTGTGTCGGCCAGCGCGCCGTCGGCACCTGAGGCACCGACCACGCCCCAGACCGTGCCTGCGTCGCCTCAGGTGATCTCGGCCCCGGCGCCTGCCGTGTCCAAGCCCGCGCCGCTGGTGCGCAAGCCCATGCCGGTTCCCGTTGCCAAGCCGACCCAGCCGGCCGCCTTGGAGCGTCCGTCACAGCCCGAGACCTTTGCGCCAGCGGCGCCGCCTATGCATGGCACCGCGCCGCAGCGGCAGGTGCAGCCGTCGGCGCAGGCGAGGGAGGAGGCGCCGTCCCCGGCACCACCTCAGGCGCCGCCCAAACCGATGGGTCGCGTCGAGGCGCTGCGGGCGGGACTTGCGGCCTGTCAGGAGAAAGGCAATTTCTTTTCGCGGCAACTCTGCATCCAGGAAACGCGCTGGAAGTATTGCGGCGCGCCGCTTTCGCCCGATCCGCTCTGGGGGAAGATTCCCGAGTGTCCGAACTCGGGTCAGCAAAACAATCCGTAGTGCCTGAAGCACAGGGCGTTTTCAACCGAGCTTTCAACCGCGCAGGGAGACCCTCATGACCGTGAAGACCACCAACAACCTCGGCGTGCTGCTGCGCAGCTACGAGGCGTTGCACAACTGGCGCGCGCTGACCATGCTCGCCGGTTGTTTCGTCCTGGGCGGACTGGCCATCAGCGGCGGGGCGGCCGCGGGCATGAGCTCCGGCAGCTATGCGGTGACCATGCTGATGAGTCTGCTGGGCGCCATCATCATCATCGTGGGCATGAACGCCAGCGGCCTGATGCTGGTCGATCAGGCCTATGACCAGCCGATCCGCGGTTTCGGGCCGGCCTTTCTGGGCGGGGTGCAGTCGGCGCTGTACGTGATCGGGCTGCTGATTCTGCTTGGCCTGGGTTTCGCCGCCATTCTGCTGGCGGCCTTTCTGCTGTCGCTGCTCGGCCGCATGCCGGGCTTGGGAGGGCTGTTTGGCTTCTTGCTTGGCGGGCCGCTGGTCGTCGTGGTGGCGCTGGCGTATGCGGTGCTGCTCCTGGCCGGGCCGCTGATGATCGCCGCGGTTTGGCATGGTGAGGGCTTCGTCGCCAGCCTGTCGCGGGCCGTGGGCATCGTCACCTCGCGGCCGCTGGAGGTGTTCATGCATTTCCTCGTCCTCGGGCTGTTGGTGTTTCCGGCGGTGGCCTTCATCTTTGCCGTGGTGTTCGTCGGCAGCATGTTCGTCGGCGGGTTCTTCGCGGCCGGCAGCTTCGGTGGCATGGGCATGGGCTGGGGCGGGTTCGATGGCTACGGCGGCATGCGGGGGATGGAAGGCGTGGCGCTCGGCGGCGCGGGCATGGGCGGCGCGGGCCTGTCGATCGGCCTGGTGTGGTTTCTCGCCTGGTCGGTGGTGAGCCTGATCTATGTGCTGGGCATGATCTTCGTGTACCGGGCCGTGGGCGAGGGCGTGGGGTTGGAAGCCACGGATGTCGTGGGTCAGAAGCTGGCCCAGTTCAAGCAGAAGCTCGACGAATACAAGCCGCGCGCGGCGCCGGCCGCGCCGCCCGCACCGCCCTCGTCGGATCCCCCGGTGACTTCACCGCAGACTGCCGCAACGCATTGCCCGACCTGCGACGCTGCGGTGCAGCCCGATGACGTGTTCTGCGGCAGCTGTGGTCATCGTCTGAAATAGGGCGACGAAGGCGCTGGCGGGCAAACGTGCCATTGCGGCTGTGCACAATTCGGGGATGAACACACTCCCCTTGTGCCGGATCGCGCGTGCCTTGCCGTTTCTGGCTGCCCTGTTCTGGGCGGTGGCCGCAGCGGATGTCACCGCGGCGACAGTTCCAGAGTCGTCGGCTCCACCGAGCGTTCACCCGAGCGCGGACGAAGGCAAGATCTGTATCGTCCTTTCCGGCGGCGGTGCACGGGGGCTGGCGCACATCGGCGCGCTGGAGGCTCTGCAGCAATTGCGCGTGCCCATCGACTGCATCGCAGGCACCAGCATGGGCGCCATCATCGGCGGGTTGTACGCGGAGGGCGTGTCGGTCGATGTGCTGCGCCGGCAGGTCTCGGGCATGGACTGGGCCAGCGTGTTGTCCAGCCGTCCGGCGCGCGAGGGGCTGACCTTCAGTCGCAAACGCGCCGACGAGCAGATGCCCGGGGGTATCGAATTCGGCTTGAGCGACCGGGGTCAGGTGCAGTTTCCCAATGCGGCCGTGAACACGACCCAGTTGGAGCAGGTGCTGACCAATCTGACGCTGCCGGCCATCGGCGTGCATGATTTCAACGATCTGCCCATTCCATTTCGCGCCGTGGCGACCAATATGGTGAACGGCAAGAAGGTCATCCTGCAGCAGGGCGTGTTGGCCACGGCGCTGCGCGCGAGCATGTCGGTGCCCGGGGTGTTTCCGCCCACCGAGGTTGGCGACACCTTGCTGGGCGATGGGGGGCTGGTGGACAACCTGCCGGTGGACGTGGCGCGCGACATGGGGGCGCGGCATGTCGTGGCGATCAACATCGGCACGCCCCTGGCATCGCGTGCGTCGCTCGACAACATCGTCGGGCTCACGTCGCAGATGATCAACATCCTGATCGAGCAGAACATCCGGGCGCAGATCGGCACGCTCAAGCCTGGCGATGTGTTGATTTCACCCGATCTCGGCGATGTGTCGGCGCTCGATTTCCAGGCCGGCGACCGCGCCATCAAAATCGGCTACGACGCCGTGATGGCCGCGCGCGCGCAGCTTGCTGCGCTGGCATTGCCGCCCGCGCAATATGCGCAGTGGCGCGATGCCTACGCGCGCAGGGCGCAGGCTCTGGTGGCGCAATTGCAGTTCAACGCGCCGCTTGCGGGCGTCGAGGTGCGCGGACTGGCGCCGGGCGTGAATCAGACCCTGCGGGCGCAGTTGCAGCAAAAGTCCGGTGAGCCCCTGCAGTTCGACAAGGTGCGGGACGACGTGGACCGCCTGTTCGGCACGGGAGACTTTTCGCGCGTCGATTACCGTCTCGTCTCCGGCCGGCGCGGGCAGGTGCTGGAATACCGCCTGCAGGACAAGCCCTGGGGCCCCAACTATCTGCGCTTCGGTCTGGGCCTCTACACCGATCTTCGCAACCAGTCGCGCTTCTCCCTGCAGCTCTCGCAGCGCAGGCCCTGGCTCAACAGCCTGGGCGGGGAGTGGCGCAACGATCTGCAGATCGGCTGGCGCAACCGCTGGATGTCCGAGCTGTATCAGCCCGTCAACCGCAGCGGCTGGCTGTTCGTGGCGCCCTATCTCGATCTGGACACACGGCCTGTCGATGTTTACAGCGGCAACGATCCCGTCCTGCGCTACCGCCTCACCACCGAGCGGGCCGGGCTGGATCTGGGCGTGCCGCTGGGCGACTACGGCGAACTGCGCGCGGGCTGGAGCCGGGCGAACATTTACGGCAGCTATCTGCTCGGGGTGCCGCTGGCCGGCCAGAGCGCCGTGCTGCGCGAAGGCGGCATGCGCCTGCTGCTCATCGCCGACCGCCTCGATCATGCCTACTTCCCGCGCAAGGGCTGGCGGGGTCGGGGCGAGGTGTTCTTCGCCCGCACGGCGCTGGGCAGCGATGCGAACTACGACCGCATCGACCTCTCCGGCCAGGACGTGGTCAGCTTCGGTCGCCATACCCTGGAAGTCGCCGCCCGGGCGGCGAGTTTCCGCGATCGCACCGGCCTAAATCTCGACTACCTCTCGCTGGGCGGTTTCGATGCGCTGGGCGGCTACCGCGAGGGCCAGCTCATCGGCAACTATCTGGTCTATGGCCGCATCGGCTACCGCTACGAACTCGTCACCCCCGGCCTGTTCGGCGGGGCCGCCTATCTTGGCCTGGCGTACGAGCGCGGCAACACCTGGGCTCAGCGCAGTCAGGTGAGTCTGAGCGATCTGCGTTCGAGCACCAGTGTGTACCTCGGCACCGACACGCCGCTGGGTCCGGTGTACTTCGGCCTGGGCAAGGCACCGGGCCAGAAGGTGAATTTCTATCTCACGCTGGGTCGGCCCTGAGGTCTTGCGGGTCGTCGGGGGTGGGGCGTGCCGCCTCCTCCAGCCAGCTTTCGATCAGTTGCGAGGCGGTTTCGATGCCAGACAGGCGGGTGGCCGAGAACAGTTGCAGCGATATCGGCGCCGTCATGCCCACCGCCTGCGCATGTTGCGCGAGCTGATCGCGCGCGGCCTGCGCCGCCCGCTGCCCTTCCTGCCGGTTGAGTTTGTCGGCCTTGGTCAGCAGCACATGCAAGGGCACGCTTGCGGGCGCCATGAACGCCAACAGGCTCAGATCGGTCTCCGTCAGACCCAGCCGCGAGTCGGCCAGCAGAATCAAGCCGACCAGAGGGCCGCGCTCGGCCAGATACTGGGCCAGAAACAACTGCCAGCGCTTCTTGTCGGTCTTGGCCACGGCGGCATAACCGTAGCCCGGCAGGTCGACCAGCAGGCCGCTGGGATGTTCTTTCGGCCCGACCGCGAAAAAATTGATGTGCTGGGTGCGACCGGGTGTTTTCGAGGCAAACGCCAGTTGCCTTTGCTGGCACAGGGTATTGATCGCGGTGGACTTGCCGGCGTTCGAGCGGCCGACGAAGGCGATTTCGGGCAGGCCGGTGATGGGCAGATTCTCCATCGACGAACTCGTCACCAGGAAACGCGCGCTGTGGAGCAGGGGGCTGAAACGCACCTGGGAAGGCGCGGACCTGCTGGAATTCCCTATATTCGCCATGACTTATGTATCGGTAGGATGCGCCATCTTATGAAAACAGGCTGGCCGGGCACAGTGAAAGGCTGCGCTCTCGCCGGAGTTCGAGCCGCGCGGCGCAGTGCATTGTCGCTGTTTGTTCATCGCGGACGCATTTCTGATGGATTGCCTTCATGCCCACCCCTAAGGTCGATGTGCGCGTTGCCTTGATTGCTGCTGGTCTCCTGCTGGCCTCTGTCCCATCCTGGGGCGCGGAAAAGCCGGCCGCCGCCGCATCGAGCGTCATGGAAAGCTCCTTTCCGGTGCCGACGGCGGCGCAGCTCCAGGCCGGCGCCAAAGTCGCGCAGACCTGCGCCGCCTGCCATGGGGCCGACGGCAATGCGACGTCCACCGAGTTCCCCAAGCTGGCTGGGCAGCACGCCGACTATCTGATCAAGCAGTTGAACGACTATCGTGTCGCCAAGGGCGCCAAACACCCGGCGCGCGTCAACGCCATCATGAACGGCATGGCGGCAACCCTCACCGGCGCGCAGATTCGGGATGTGGCGCTGTTCTACAGCCGCCAGACCTTCAAGCCCGGCGTGACGTTTGCCGACAAGAAGGATCTGAAGCTCGGCCAGGCCATCTGGATGGCTGGCATTCCCGATCGCGCCGTGCCGGCCTGCGTGTCCTGCCACGGGCCGGGCGGCGCGGGCATGCCTTCGCGCTATCCCCGCATCGGCGGGCAATGGCAAAGCTATCTGGAAACCGAACTGCAGATGTTCCGCAACGATCGCCGGACCAACAGCCCGGAAATGCACGACATCGCCTCGCGCATGACGGACAGGCAGATCACCGCCGTGGCGGACTATGCGGCGGG
>JAJTBQ010000131.1 GCA_021286835.1 Thiomonas sp. | reverse complement strand
GTCGGCCAGCGCGCGAGAAGGTAGCCATCCGCGCGCATCAGCGCCATCGACATGCCCGGCGAGGTGTACTGGGCCGCGGCCACCGAACGGCGCCAGCGATCGAGAAAGTCGTTGAGCTCCACCGGCACCGCGATCAGGAAAAGCGGCTGCCCCGCTTCATCCTTGACTATCAGACGCAGCGGAATCACCCATCGATGCAGCATGGGCCCATAGACCGCCTTGCCCACTTCCAGTCCCTTCATTTGCGTGGCGTGGTGGATGCCGCGCCAGATCTCGGGCATGGTGCGGAAATTCGGCAGCTTTTCATCTGAAGCGACGGTCGTGGCGAACATCTGCCCATCCGGTCGGGACAGGTTGATCGCCAGCGCCTGATCGGCTCCCAGCAGGGCGCGATAGCGCTGCAGCAAGGGCAGGAGTTGATCGGGCGTGTCCAGCAGTTCGGGCCGGATCAGCAGATCATTGCCCAGGGCGGACATCACCGATTCGTAGCGTTCGATATAGGAGGATGTGGCATCCGCCAGAAAGGCGGTTTCCACCCGCAAGGTGCTGCGCAGCACCTCGCCCTGACGCTGCCAGTTGATCCAGGCCAGCCACGCTCCGAAGAACAGCGTGAGCGCGACCAGCCCCCAATAGCCGCGGCGAAGCCTGCGCCGCATGGGCGAGAGGCCTTGCGGCGCCCGCAACCGGGCAGGCGTGAACAAGGGTGATGAACCGGGCATGCAACAAGGGAGGGTGGTTGGGGCCTATAAGGCCGCCCCCGCGTTCCAGCGGGACGGCGCAGGCTTTTGGGTTCGCGAAGTGTAAGGGCCGTCTGACGCCGGGCCTTGTCAATTAATTCACACTTTCAACCCCATCCCCCTGATTGCGCGTGTCGTGGTCAAGCAGGCGCTCGGCCTCACATGCCCACATAGTTCGGGCCGCCGCCCCCTTCGGGCGCGACCCAGACGATGTTCTGCGTCGGGTCCTTGATGTCGCAGGTCTTGCAGTGCACGCAGTTCTGGGCGTTGATCTGAAGTTTGTCGCCGCCATCCGGCCCCTTGACGAACTCGTACACCCCGGCCGGGCAATAGCGCGCCTCGGGCCCGGCATAGGTTTTGAGGTTGACCTGAACCGGCACGCACACATCCTTGAGGGTGAGGTGCGGGGGCTGGTTCTCCTCGTGATTCGTGTTGCTCAGATAGACCGAGCTCAGCCGGTCGAAGGTCAGCACACCGTCGGGCTTCGGATAGTCGATGCGCGGACAGTCGGCGGCGGGTTTGAGCGTGGCGTGATCGGGCACATGGTGATGCACCGTCCACGGCGGCGACTGAATGCCGATGCGCGGCAGCAGCCAGCGCTCGATGCCCGTCATCAGCGTGCCGACCAGGCGGCCCTTCTTGAACCACTGCTTGAAATTCCGTGCGGTCTTGAGCTCGGCATGCAGCCAGGACCGCTCGAAAGCCTCGGGATACGCCGCGAGCTCGTCCTGCGCCCGGTCGGCGGCCAGGGCGTCGGCGATCGCCTGCGCCGCCAGCATGCCGGTTTTGATCGCCGCATGGCTGCCCTTGATGCGCGAGGCGTTGAGAAACCCCGCTTCGCAACCCACCAGACAGCCGCCGGGAAACACCAGTTTGGGCAGCGACAGCAAGCCTCCCGCCGTGATGGCACGCGCGCCGTAGCCCAGGCGCTTGGCGCCGTCGAACAGGCCGCGCAGGGCCGGATGGGTCTTGAGCCGCTGGAATTCCTCGAACGGGCTCATCCAGGGATTGGAGTAGTCCAGGCCGACCACGAAGCCGATCGCCACCTTGCGGTCTTCGAGGTGATAGACGAAGCCGCCGCCATAGGTCTTGGGATCGAGCGGCCAGCCTGCGGTGTGCAGCACCAGACCGGGCTGGTGTTTGTCGGCGGCGACTTCCCAGATTTCCTTGATGCCGATGCCGTAGCTCTGCGGATCGCGGCCCGCGTCGAGCTTGAAATGCGCGATCAACTCGCGGCCCAACTGGCCGCGCGAGCCCTCGGCAAACACGGTGTACTTGGCCCGCAGTTCCATGCCCAGCGCAAAGTGATCGGTCGGCTCCCCATCCTTGCCCAGGCCCTGATGGCCCGTGGCCACGCCGCACACCCTTCCCTGCTCGTCGTACAGCACCTCGGCCGCGGCGAAGCCTGGGAAGATTTCGACCCCCAAGGCCTCGGCCTGCTGCGCCATCCAGCGCACCAGATTGCCCAGGCTGATGACGTAGTTGCCGTGGTTCTTGAAGCAGTCGGGCAGGAACGCCGCAGGTGCGGGCTTGGCGTTGGCATCGCTCAGAAACAGGAACTGGTCCGCCGTGACGGGCTGCCCCAGCGGCGCCCCCATGGCCTTCCAGTCCGGGAACAACTCGGTGAGCGCACCGGGGTCCATGATGGCCCCCGACAGAATGTGCGCGCCCGGCTCGGAGCCCTTTTCCAGCACGCAGACCGAAATCTCCCGCCCGGCCTTCTGCGCCAGTTGCTTGAGATGGATGGCCGTGGCCAATCCGCCAGGGCCGGCCCCGACGACGACGACGTCGTAGTCCATGGCCTCGCGCGGGCCGAATTGTTCCAAGAGTTGATGCGGGGTCATCGCGGTCTCCACGGTGGATCAGGTCTGGGCGGCATTGTATGCGCGGCCGACTAAAAAAAGCACGACCGTTCTATTTTTGGACTGCCGTCCTCAGACTGCGTAGTAGAGCACCGCGAAAAAGTGGCAAACGGTTCCGGCGAGGACGAACAGATGCCAAACGAAATGCGCGTAGCGCCAGCGCTCGTCGAAGACGAAGAACACCACGCCCAGGGTGTAGGCCACACCGCCGGCCAGCAGCCAGAACAGGCCCATCGGCGCGATGCGCTCGGCCAGGGGCACGATGGCGATCAACACCACCCAGCCCATGCCCAGATAAAGCGCCGTGGACAAGTGCGGGAAGCGCACGCCGGCGAGCGCCTTGAGCAGCAGACCCATCGCCGCCAGTCCCCAGACCAGCCCGAACAGAGTCCACCCCCATCCCCCGCGCAGCACGCCCAGGGTGAACGGGGTGTAGGTACCGGCAATCAGCAGGTAGATGGCGGCGTGGTCGAGCCGCTGCATCAAGGCCTTGAGCCGCGGCTGGGGCAAGGCGTGATAAAGGGTGGAAGCCAGATACAGCAGGATGGCGGTGGCGCCGAAGATGCTCGCCCCCACCACGCTGGCCACAGGCTGGTGCTCCACGGCATGCACGACCAGCACGGGCAGCGCGGCGATCGACAGCAACAGCCCGAGTCCGTGGCTGATGCTGTTGGCGATTTCCTCGCCCATGCTCTGCGGACGCATGGTGGCGAGGATGTCTGCATTTTGTGCCATGCAGCAAATGGTAAGCCGACCCCTGGTCTTGTGCACCCCTTGCCGAAAAATCCCTGCCTGTGCAAACATTTTCTGGCCGCACTATTCTTGCGCGAGCGCAAGATTGCCATGTCTTGCGCCTCCCTGCACTCTCCCAAAGAACCCGACCGTGAGTTCCACACCAAACACCGCTGCGCTCGCCCCCGCCGGCAGCGCCCCAGCGGAGCAGACCCGCTTCCGCATCCTCGGCGCGATCAGTTTTTCGCACTTCCTCAACGACATGATCCAGTCGTTGATCCTGGCGATCTACCCGCTGTTCAAAACCGATTTCCACCTCAATTTCGCCCAGATCGGCCTGATCACCCTGACCTATCAGTTCACCGCGTCGCTGCTGCAGCCCCTGGTGGGCTACTACACCGACAAATATCCCAAGCCTTACTCGCTGGCGGTGGGCATGGGCTGCACCCTGGCCGGGCTGCTGACGCTCTCGGTGGCGCCTAGCTTCCCCATCCTGCTGGTGGCCGCGGCGATAGTGGGCACAGGCTCGTCGATCTTCCACCCGGAATCGTCGCGCGTGGCCCGCATGGCTTCGGGCGGACGCCACGGTCTGGCGCAGTCCATCTTCCAGGTCGGCGGCAACGCCGGCACGGCCACCGGGCCTCTGCTGGCGGCGTGGGTGGTGCTGCCGCACGGTCAGAAAAGCATCGCCTGGTTCTCGCTGGCCGCACTGCTGGCCATCATCGTGCTCACCGGCGTGGGCCGCTGGTACGGGCACCAGCATCGGCTGCCGAAAAAGGCCTCGGCGGTCAAACAGTCTCCCGTGCCACCGCACCTGGTGCGCCGCACCCTGGCCGTCTTGCTGGCGCTGATCTTCTCCAAGTTTTTTTACCTCGCGAGCATCAACAGCTATCTCATCTTCTACTTGATGCACAAATTCCACGTCAGCACCGAAGTGGGCCAGTACCACCTGTTCGTCTTTCTGTTCTCGGTGGCGGCGGGCACACTGTTGGGCGGACCGATCGGCGACCGCGTGGGCCGCAAGGCGGTGATCTGGGTGTCCATCCTGGGCGTGGCGCCCTTCACCCTGCTGCTGCCCTACGCCAGCCTGGAAATGTCGGCGGTACTCAGCGCCATCATCGGCTTCATGCTGGCTTCGGCCTTTCCGTCCATGGTGGTGTACGCGCAGGAGCTGATTCCCGGCAAGGTCGGCACCGTGGCCGGCTTGTTCTTCGGACTGGCGTTCGGCCTCGGCGGCATCGGCGCCGCGGTGCTGGGCCAGTTGGCCGATATGTGGGGCATCGACGCGGTCTATCGCATCTGCTCTTTCCTGCCGCTGATCGGTTTGCTGGCCGTGTTCCTGCCCAATCTGCATCAACCCACCACCAAACCTCCCAGGGCGGTAGCGGCCTGAGCTTTGCCCATCACCAACAGCCCCGCATGGCGGGGCTGTTTCATTGATGGCGAGAAAATGAAGCCAGACTGAAGGCCTCTGGACCGACGTAGAACTCGGCTGGCCGGGCTCGGTCTACTTCAGAACCCAGCCACGATCGTTCAGAAAGGAGCCATCATGTCCATCACGCATCAAGCCCTGCGCCGGGGCGCCTTGGTCGGCGCGCTGGCGGCCAGTCTGCTCAGCCCCGGCCTGAGCCAGGCCGCCGAGGTTCACCACGCCGGCGATCTTTCCTATGTCTGCGGCGGCGTGGGCCAGGACGACCTCAAGGCGCTGCAGGCTCTCGCAGCCCCATTCGATCTGGGTTTCTGGATGGTGGAAGGGCCGCAAGGGGCCTATCTGGCCAACGTGCCCATCGAGGTTCAGCGGGATGGCAAGACGGTGGCCCGGTTCACGGCCGGCGGCCCCTTGTGCTATCTCAAGGCGCCCGCGGGCCGCTACACCATCCTCGGCCAGCACAACAAGCAGGAACGCAGGATCGACATCGATACCGGAAACAAAAACGCCTACCTGCGCTGGTGAGGCGCGGGCAGGCGTGAGCATCGGCGGCGGCTGGGGGCCTGTTGACTCGGGTTTACAGCGGACGGCTGATGACGACGGCACCGCGCAGTTGACCCGGCTCATAGTCGATCGCCTGGTCATGCGGGTAGTCGAGCTTGAGCTTGTCGGCCACGCCCGGCGCCAGCTTCGAGGCGGTGCCGTGGCAGGCGATGCACTGGGGCTGCAGCACGATGGCCTTGGCGTAATGCAGGGTGGGTTTGCCGTTCTCGGTCACCACCTCGCTCCACTCCAGGGTCTCGGGCTTGGCGCCCGACTTCAGGTCGGCGTTCAGATGGCCCAAGGCCTTGTGCTGCCAGACATTGGGGGTGCCCAGATCGACGTTGCGCACCCGGGTTCCCACGCGCGTGATCTTCCAGCCGGTTCGGTCGGCCAGGCCCAGCGCGATCTGCGGGGCGATGGTCTTGCACACGGTGATGGAACCCGCGGGGCCGTTGGCCTTCATGCTCTGCTGCAGCTTGCCGCTCAGGGTTTTGAGCAGCTCGCCGGTGACGGCGCGGGTTTCCTGCATTTGCTCAGGCGTGGCCGCGGTCTGCGCATGACTAAGCAGTGGTACTGCAAGCAAGGCCAAAGCTGCCATCAGGGGTGGCAAAGGACGCATGACTTTCTCTCCCAT
>JAJTBQ010000130.1 GCA_021286835.1 Thiomonas sp. | reverse complement strand
CCCCCTTTGCCACACACCGGAGACCCCGCACGATGATCAACAGCTACCTGCCCGCATGGCCCCTGCATCCTGACGGGGTGTTCTGGGTGGGTGCCGCGCTGGTGCTGGCCACGCTCACGGGGGAGTCGGTGTTTCGCTTTCTCAAGTGGCCGAGGCTGGTGGGCTATGCCGCGGCGGGCATGATTCTGGCCGCCGGTGGGGCCGGCCTCAATGTGTATGACCTGCAGAACAGCGCCCGCGCCATCGTCGACACGGCTCTGGCGGTGCTGCTTTTCGAGATTGGCCACCGGGTGAATCTGCGCTGGCTGCGCGCCAACCCTGCCCTGCTGGGCATGAGCCTGCTCGAATCGGCGCTGGGCTTTGGCACCGTGTGGATCACGCTGGTCTTTCTGGGCTTCACGGCGCTGCAGTCGGCCATCGTGGCGGGCCTGCTCATGGCCACCTCGCCCGCCGTGGTGCTGCGCATCAGCAGCGAGTTCAACGCCCGCGGGCAGGTGACCGAGCGCCTGCTGCTGCTCTCGGCCCTCAACACGTTCTACGCACTGGTGGTCTGCAGCCTGCTGCTGGGCATGATGGACGCCGACGGCCCGCAGGGAGCGGCCGCCTCCGCGCTGCATCTGCTGTACCTGCTTGGCGGCTCGGTGCTGGCTGCGGCGTTGCTGGCCTGGGCGGTGAACTGGGTGGAGCGGCATTTCGACTTCCGCGACGAAGGTGGCGCGCTGATGCTCGTCGGCCTCATCGTGCTCACCCTTTCGCTGACCCGCATGCTCAACTGGTCGGCCCTGCTCACACCGCTGCTGGCCGGCGCCCTGCTGCGCTGGCGCAGCCCCCGGCCGCGACTGTGGCCGCGCCACTTCGGCACGGCGGGTGGTGTGCTCATGGTGCTGCTCTTCCTCATTCTGGGCCTGAGTCTCAACGCCCGCATACTGCTGGCGGGCGGACTGGCGGCAGCGTTGGTCATCGTGGTGCGGCTGGCGGCCAAGCTGGCGGGGACCCTGGCGTTCGGCCGCGTCAGCGGTGCGAGCTGGCGGCAGTCTGTCGCGCTGGGCCTGTCGCTCAACCCGGCCTCGGGCGTGAGCTTCGTGCTTGCGCTGAGCTTTCTCGGCAGCTCGGCCGGAGCGGCGCTGCACCCCATGCTGGCCGTCGCGTTCAGCGCCATCGCCCTGCTCGAACTGCTCGCCCCGCTGCTCACGCGCTGGGCGCTGGGCCATAGCGGCGACATCGCCCCAGGCTCCGCCAGCCGCGCCACCGGAGGAACAACATGAGTCTGGGGCCATTCACCCACTCAGACGCCTTGAGCATCGGCGTGGAGCTGGAGCTGCAGATCGTCAACCGGCACAACTACGACCTCATGCCCTGCGCGCCCGACCTGCTGCGACTGCTCGAAGGCCGCAAGCTGCCCGGCGTGGTCACCCCGGAAATGACCGAGAGCATGATCGAGCTCGCCACCGGCATCTGCACCGGCTACGACGACGCCCTGGCCCAGCTCACCGAGATTCAAGGCGCCCTGGTGGAAGCCGCCAACAAGCTCGACGTCGGCCTGGCCGGCGGCGGCACCCACCCGTTCCAGCACTGGGCGCAGCAGCGCATTTTCGACAAACCGCGCTTTCTCCAGCTCTCCGAGCTGTACGGCTACCTGAGCAAGCAGTTCACCGTGTTCGGCCAGCACGTGCACCTGGGTTGCCCCGACGCCGATACCGCGCTCTATACCCTGCACTGCATCTCACGTTTCATACCGCACTTCATCGCCCTTTCCGCCTCGTCGCCCTATGTGCAGGGCGAGGACACCGGGTTTCACTCCGCGCGGCTGAACTCGGTCTTCGCCTTCCCGCTCTCGGGCCGTGCGCCCTTCGCCCTGAGCTGGGAAGACTTCGAGCGCTACTTCGACAAAATGACCGCCACCGGCGTGGTCAAGAGCATGAAAGACTTCTATTGGGACATTCGCCCCAAGCCCGAATACGGCACCATTGAAGTGCGCGTGATGGACACCCCGCTCACCATCGCCAAGGCCGCGCGCATCGCCGCCTACATCCAGACCCTGGGCGCCTACATCCAGCGCGAGCGGCCCTTCCAGCCGCAGGAAGACGACTACCTCGTCTACACCTTCAACCGCTTTCAGGCCTGCCGCTTCGGCTTCGACGGCACCTTCGTCGACCCCGCCACCCGCGAACACCGCACCCTGCGCGAAGACCTCATCCGCACCCTCGTCAAGCTGGAAGGTCACGCCGCAGACTGCAAATCAGACGTCGCCCTGCGCGAACTCCTCGCCGACGTCAGCGCCCGCGGCAACGATGCCGAGTGGATACGCGAGGTATTTTCGCGCGAGCATCACCTGCCCGAGGTGGTGCGGCAACAGGCGGGGCGGTGGATGGAATGACGGTGTCGTCCTCTTGCGAGGCCGTCACGGCGAGAAGTCCCACGGATTGACGAGGGGCACACCCGAGAACTTGAAATCCGCGACATTGCGAGTGACCACCGTCATGCCATGCACTAGGGCGGTTGCCGCGATCAGAGCATCGCGTTCGCCGCGCCTGTCGGGCACATGCAGCCGGGCGCAACGTTGTGCCACGGCAGTATCGACAGGCAGGGTTCGCCCGGAGAACTCGGGCAATACCTGCTGCTCAAGCCACAAGCGCAGCATGGCTCCCTGGGTCGCATCCTTACGCTCGATCGACAGAACGCCAAGCTCCAGCTCCATGATGGTGATGGCGGACACAAAAAGGTCAGCGGCATCCACGCTTTGCGTCCATGCGCTCACGTTCGCATCGGCCTTGCCAGACCGCACCTTACGCAGTTCGGACACCACATTGGTATCGAGAACAAACATCATGACAAATCGGCGGGCCGGGGTTTGATGGTCACACGAGACGGCTCGAACTCGATGTCGGCAACACCCGGCATTGCCAGCGCATCAGCAACGTTGCGCCGCTGCTTTGTGAGCCGTTGATACTCCTCAAAGCTCATCAAAACATGGGCCGGTCGGCCTCGATCTGTGATGAACACCGGCCCATTGTTTGCAGCCCGCTTTGCCTCGCTCGCCCTTTGGTTGAACTCGCGGCTGGATAAAGTGGTAATAGTCATGACGGCACCTCCGAAAGACAGATTGTAGTCACGTTACTATATTCGCGGAGGCGCAACACGCCGCGTCAGCGCCCGCGGCAACGATGCCGAGTGGATACGCGAGGTATTTTCGCGCGAGCATCACCTGCCCGAGGTGGTGCGGCAGCAGGCGGGGCGGTGGATGGTGCTGGGGTCAACCGTGGGTTGAGCAGCCCACCTACCTCAGTCCGACAGAATATTCAACGCCAGACCGTGTGCAGCCTGCTCAAGGCGTTGATCCGCCGTCCACAGCACATCGCACCGGTGAGCCATGGCCGTAGCCAAATGCAAGGCGTCCGGGGTTTTCAGTCCGAAACGGGCGCGAAGCATTGCCCCCTGAAGGAACACTTCGTCGGGCATGTCCAGCAAAGCAAACTGCGCAAAACCCTGTTCGTAGTAACGCTGCAGTGCCACATTGCCCGACTGCATGGGAGCAACGAGACATTCAAGCTTCACAAGAGGCGAGATGGCAAACCTTTCGGGAGACTCCCGGGCCAATGCCTCCCTGACGCGGCCGCCCCAGGCCGGGTGATTCTCGAAGGCGTAAATCAACAAACAAGTGTCGAGATAGATCAATCCCATCCTTGCCGCTCCTGCGCGATGGCGCGGTCGATCTCTTCGGCCGAGCGCTGGAGCGCTGCAGGCAGCGGGTGACGCCGAAGCCATGCCAGTACGTCACGCCCAGGCTTCTCAGCCCCTGCCCCCATCGGCACCAACTTCACGGCAGGAACCCCGCGATGCGCAATGATGACCTCCTCGCCCTCCTGTGCCCGGCGAATGAGTTGAGAGAGGTGATTTTTGGACTCCAGGATGTTGACTTGCATGAGCGGCTCCAATCTGGCCATATTGTAGATATTCTGGCCAGATAGCGTGGCGCTACCGTTTGGTGCCTCACACGAAAAGGCGAAGGCGATCGAGCGATGGATGGCGCCAAGCACGCCCAAAACCTGAGCCGCCTGGCAGGCAAGCTAGGCGACGTTCAGATCAGCGATTGGTAAAGCGCCAGGGTCTGATTGACCATGGCCTCCACGCTGAAGCCCTGCAATACACGGGCCCTGCCCGCCTCGCCCAGCCGATGCGCCAGTGCCGGATCGGCGAGAGCCCGGTTCAACGCGGCAGACAGAGCCGCGGCATCCCCTGGTTGAACCGTCAGCGCGCACAAACCGTCGGGCGCCAAGGCATTGACCCCGTTGTGCAACCAGGTATTGACCACCGGCTTGCCACAAACCATCGCCTCGGCCTGCACGATGCCAAAGGCCTCGGCCGTGGCAATGGAGGACAGGCAATACACGTCACAGGCATGAAAGTAGGCGGGGAGATCCGCCTCGGGAACCTCCCCGGCGAAGTACACCTGGGCGCCCGTGCCGCCTGCAAGTTCGCGCAGCTCGGCGCTCATCGGCCCGCTGCCACCTAACAACAAGACGGCGGGCACCGCCGCCATGGCCCGGATCAACACATCGAAACCCTTGTAATACACATGCCGCCCGAGGGCGAAGACCAGAGGCTTGTGACCGTGCTGGGCACGCAGCGCCTCGGCCTTGTGCTGCACGGCCTCGGTCAGCGCGAGAGGCCGGGTATCGATGCCGTAAGGAATGACGTGGCGCTTCTCAAAGGGAACGAAACGGTCCATCTGCGTCGAGTTCAGGTGCGCCTGCGTCGCCCCCACCACGGCGTCTAGCGCAACGCGCAGATCAACGGGCATACAGCTCTTCGCGCGTCGTCCAGTGAGGCAAATTTTGCGGTGTTTGCGTTTGCAGACGCTGCGAGAGAGCACCTCTCGCCACTAAATGACCCTGCCCTGCCGAAACGGCACGCATGGTGGCGACGGATTTGCCGCGAGACAGAATGACAACCTGCTCACCTTGGCTCACATCACGCAGCAGTGCGGAAAAATGCCGGTTGGCCTGGCCAGCGGAAATGGTTTTCATGTGCGCCCCAATAAGTAGCGTCAAATACTAATCGTAGTCGTACACATGCATTGCGATTGTTCAAAAAAAACAGAAGGCCACGCCCCAAACTGCAAATCCGACGTCGCCCTGCGCGAACTCCTCGCCGGCGTCAGAGCCCGCGGCAACGATGCCAAGTGGATATGGATGCGAATTCTAGGGGCAAGGGCAGAGTCAGTTACAAAACAGATACATCGCCTGTTCGAGGTGGGTAATTTGTTCCCGATTTTCGCTGACGCCATCATGGCGTAGATAGAGCAAAGTGCCGACGCCGGCACGCCGCCCCGCTTCGATATCCGATGGCTTGTCGCCGATAAGAACTGAACGCGCCAGATCCAGAGTGTGGTCGCGTTCTGCTTGGAGCAGCATGCCGGGGGCCGGTTTGCGGCAATCGCTTTCGCGCTTGAATCGACCAATGCCGTGTTGCGGATGATCGGGGCAGAAATAAACGGCGTCGATACTTGCCCCGTTCGCCAGGAAGCGTGCGCACATCCACTCGGTCAGCGCGTGAAAGTCGGCCTCGCTGTAATAGCCGCGCCCGATCCCCGCTTGGTTGGTCACCACAATGACGGCGTAGCCGGCACCATTTGCCGCTGCAACGAGCGGGAAAATCGAGTCCACGAATTCGAAGTCGGCCTCTCGGTGCACGTAGCCGTGATCAACGTTGATTACGCCGTCACGGTCGAGAAAGAGTGCGGGACGCCTCATTGTTGGTGCCTGCCAGTCATCGCGCGCCAGACTGACCGAAGATGGCCTCCTCGACCAAAGCGCAGATCGTATGCCCGATGAGCAGATGCCCCTCCTGGATCCTTGGCGTGTCGCTGGAGGGCACGCGGATGCAAAGGTCGCAAGCATCCCCGAACGTGCTTTCCCGATCACCGGTCATGCCGATCACGTAAATACCCGCAGCCCTGGCTGCCTCGGCGGCGCGAAGAATATTGGGCGAGCGCCCG
>JAJTBQ010000129.1 GCA_021286835.1 Thiomonas sp. | reverse complement strand
TTCCGGCACCGTGGCAGGCAATGCAGCCGCCCTTGTTGACCAGATCTTCACCCTTCTTGATGTCGGCCGCGTGGGCAAACTGCGCCAGGGTCAGGCTGGCCACCGCCAGCAGAACGAATTTTTTCATCGGGGATCTCCGCGCTTGTTATTTGATCGGCTGGCCTTTGGGCACGGCGTAATAGGCCGCGATGTCGGCCATCTGCTGGTCGGTCAGCGAAGCGGCGATGGCGCGCATGGTGGGGAAGCGGCGGTTGCCGTTCTTGTATTCCTTCAGCGCATCGACGATGTATTGCGCGCTCTGGCCGTTGATCATGGGCACGGCAAACATTTCCGGGAAGGAGGAGCGGTAGCCGCCTCCCATGTTGTGGCAGCCTTGGCAGGTGGCCACCAGCTTGGCGCCTTCAGCGGCATTGCCAACCACGTCCTGCGCGTGGGCGGACGCCGCAAGCATCAGGGAAGCGAGAAAGAGGACTTTTTTCATTGCAGGCGCGAGAGTCTTGAGAGCCATCAAACAAGCGCCCCATTATAGGGAGACGCCACGCTTCAACGCGTCATTTCGTCGCAGTCAAGACTTAACGCGTTCCTGAATTGACAAAACGCAGACTCCATGTTTTTGAATCAAAATGTAACTTTCTTGAACAAGCCTACCGCATGATGGCGGCTGGCGCCGCGCTTCGTCGGGGGTCACGGCAACGGTAAAAAAGCGCAACAAACCGTGGCGGCTCAGCCGAAACTAAGCCGCGGTCTGTCAGAATCTGCGCCGCAAAATCAAAACGACACCGCCCCATGCACCTCTACCTCCTGGCCATCGCCGCCCTTCAAGGCGTGACCGAACTGTTCCCTATTTCCAGCCTGGGGCACAGCATTCTCATTCCAGCCCTGTTTCACTGGCCCATCGACCGCACGGCAGACTGGTTCCTCCCATTCATCGTGGTGCTTCACCTTGGCACGGCCACGGCGCTGCTGATCTATTTCTGGCGCGACTGGGCAACCCTGATCGGCGGCTGGCTGCGCGCTGGCGGCAAAGCCTCCAACGCCGATGCCCGGCTGCTCTGGCTGATTGTGGCGGGCACGATTCCGGCAGGACTGCTCGGACTGCTGCTGTCGCACAAGATCAAGGCGCTGTTCGGCGGTTTTGCCTTCGCCGCCATCGCCTTGATGCTCAACGGACTGCTGCTGCTGGGCGGGGATGCATTGAAGCACCGGCACGGTCTCATCGCCCTGCCCCGGCTCGGCTGGATGCGCGCCTTTCTGATCGGACTGGCGCAGGCGCTGGCCTTGATCCCCGGCTTCTCCCGATCGGGAGCCACGCTGGTCGCCGGCCTGGGCCTGGGCCTGAGCTATGCCGATTCGGCCCGGTTCTCCTTTCTGCTCGCCACGCCCATCATCGCCGCCGCGGGTTTGCTGGAAGTGCCCAAGCTGCTGCATGCGGGCGTACCCCATGCGCTGCTGGGAACGATCGCGGCGGCCGGCGTGCTGGCGGGTGTTTTCGCCTGGCTGTCCACCTGGTTCCTGATGCGCTGGTTCTCCGACCACGAGATGAAGGCGTTGCGGCCTTTCGGTATCTACTGCCTGCTGCTGGGTGCCGTGGCGCTACTTGTGGGTTGACGCGCGCATCAGGGCCTGCACGGCAGCCACCCGCCGCCGGCTGACGGGCAGGGTGTCGGGCACACCGTGCAGATGCAAGGTCCAGGCGCCGTTGTCGGCATCGGTGCCCGCAGCCTCTTGCTCATGCGCGAGACCCTCCACCGCCGAGGCTGGCCGTTCCAGGCTGCGGATGGCCCGGGCCGCAACCAGGACGCTGCGGTGGATGCGAACGAAATGCTCGGCGTAGCGCTGCTCCAGTTCGACCAGAGAGGTATCGACGAGATAGTGCTGTTGCAAGGTGCGCAGGGTGGTGTACTTGGTGTCGGCACGGCAATAGAGGATGTCGGCAAGAGGCAGGCGTTTGAGGGCGCCGTGGTCCTGCACGGCGACATAGACGGTTTCCACACCCGCCGGGGTCGACGCCACGGCGCCTTGGGCACGCAACCACAGGGCGGCCTTGCCCATGGCCAGCGCCAGGCGCTCGCGGCGTACCGGCTTGGTGAGGTAGTCCACGGCGGAAACGCCGAACGCGTCGAGTGCGTGCTCCTCATGCGCCGTCACGAACACGATGGCCGGATGGTGAACGCCGGGGTCGCCCGCCAGCCTGCGAGCCAGATCCATGCCCGTCTGCCCCGGCATCTGGATGTCGAGCAGCAGCACGTCGATGCGCAGTCTGCGCAGCAGCGCCCAGGCCTCGGCGGCGTCGGCCGCCTCGTCCACCACGGCCTGCGTGGTCTCGGGCAGTTCGGCGAGCAGACGCCGCAATCGGCTGCGGGCCAGCGGTTCGTCGTCAACGATGAGCACGTTCATAGCGGCAAGCGTAACCGCGCCCGCCAGCGGGCCGTCTCTTCTTCGACCACCTCGCCCTGATCCACCTCGGCGGCAATGTCGTACAAGAGATGCAGACGCTGGCGGATATTGCGCAGCGCCGTGCCCGTGCCGTGCCGACGTTGCGGCGGCGTATCGCTCAGGGCGGGCAGATCGTTGCGCACGCTCACTTCGATCTGGCCCAGCCTGCGCGCCACGTCGATGTCAATCTGCACCGTGCGGCTGCTGCGCTCGACCCCATGGCGCACGGCGTTCTCCACCAGCGGCTGCAGGGTCAGCGTGGGAATGCGGATCTGCAGCAGGGTTTCATCGACATGCCATTGCACCCGCATGCGCTCGCCGAAGCGCACCGATTCGATGTCGAGATAGCGCCGGGCCAGATCCATTTCCTGCTCCAGCGTGACCAGCGTGCCCGGCTTGCCCACACTGGCGCGGAACAGTTCGGCCAGATCGTCGAGCACCGCCTCGGCGCGCTCGGGCTGTTCGCGCACCAGGGCGCTGGCGGCATTGAGGGTGTTGAACAGGAAGTGGGGGCGGATGCGCGCCTGCAGCTCATTGAGTCGCGCCTGCATGTCGATCGGCGTGAAGGCGCGGGCGCGGAGTTGCAGATAGTGGACGAAGACCAGCGCCAGCGCGGCGCCGGTCAGCATCGCCTGCCACGGCCGCTGCGCGCTGTGCGGCGCGAGGGCGTCGAACAGCGGTTGCACCAGCAGGTTCAGACCCAGGGCCGAGGAACCGCCCAGCACCATCGCCACGGCAAGCACGGCAGGCGCCGCACGCAGTCGCCACAGCCTCTGGGTCATGCACATCAGCGCAAGCCAGAGCAGCGCGGCCGGTTCGACCCAGGACAGCAACAACAAGGCGCCGATACGCCCCTCGCCTTCGGGCCATTGCAACAACACGATCAGGGCCAGCAACAGGTTGAGTGCGACAAGCGCGCGCACCAGACTGCCCGCGCCACAGATATCGAGGCGCACGGCGGCTTCGTTGGCGGTGACCGGTTCTCCCGACATTGGCATGCTCAGCAGCTTGTTCCTGAAGGCTTCTCTAAAATTGAGGGTTTCCACCTTGGCGCCGCAACGCCGTCCCGCGAGATCAACCCATGCACGATCAATTCGAACACAAGCAGCAAGCCTGGTCCGCGCGTTTTTCCGAGCCAGTCAGTGCGCTGGTGCAGCGCTATACCGCCTCGGTGGATTTCGACCAGCGGCTGGCGCTGTTCGACATCGCCGGATCGATCGCGCATGCCACCATGCTGGCCGAACAGGGCATCCTCAGCGCGGACGATCTCGCGGCCATCGAGCGCGGCATGGCGCAGATCCGTGGCGAGATCGCGTCCGGCGCATTCGACTGGAAGCTCGAACTCGAAGACGTTCATCTCAACATCGAGGCCCGTCTGACCCAGCTCGCGGGCGATGCCGGCAAGCGATTGCACACGGGACGCAGCCGCAACGATCAGGTGGCCACCGACATCCGCCTGTGGCTGCGGGACAGCATCGACCAGACCCTCACGCAGTTGCGAGCGCTGCAACAGGCTCTGGTGCAACTCGCCTCGCGGCACGCCGACACCATCATGCCGGGCTTCACCCATCTGCAGGTGGCCCAGCCGGTGAGCTTCGGCCACCATCTGCTGGCCTATGTGGAAATGTTCGGCCGCGATGCCGAACGCCTGCGCGACTGCCGCGCCCGCGTGAATCGCCTGCCCTTGGGCGCCGCCGCGCTGGCCGGCACCACCTTTCCGATCAACCGCACGCGCGTGGCCGAACTGCTGGGTTTCGACGGCGTGTGCCAGAACTCGCTCGACGCCGTGAGCGACCGCGACTTCGCCATCGAATACAACGCCGCCGCGGCCCTGATCATGGTGCACATCAGCCGCTTCAGCGAAGAGCTGGTGCTGTGGATGAGCCCGGCGTTCGGCTTCATCGACCTGGCCGACCGCTTCTGCACCGGCTCGAGCATCATGCCGCAGAAGAAAAACCCCGACGTCCCCGAACTCGCGCGCGGCAAGACCGGACGGGTCACCGGCCATCTGATGAGTCTGCTGATGTTGATGAAGGGGCAGCCCCTGGCCTACAACAAGGACAACCAGGAAGACAAGGAGCCGCTGTTCGATACCGCCGATACGGTGATCGACACCCTGCGCATCTTCACCGACATGGTGGGCGGCATCCGCGTCAAGGCCGAGGCGATGGAGCGCACCGCGCTCCAGGGCTACTCCACCGCGACCGACCTGGCCGACTATCTGGTGAAGAAAGGTCTGCCCTTCCGCGACGCGCACGAGGCGGTCGCCCAGGCGGTGCGATTCGCAGTGGAGCGCGGCGTTGGACTCGAAGACATCGGCCTGAATGATCTGCGCCGGTTCTCGTCGCGCATCGGAGAAGACGCGCCCGAGGCGCTCAAACTGCAGGGCTCATTGGCCGCCCGCGATCATCTCGGCGGTACCGCGCCCAATCAGGTGCGCGCCCAGGTGGCGCGGTGGCAGGCCGCACTCGACGCGGCGTGACCCGGCGCGTCCGGGGCGCCGCATCCCCCGACTTGCCGACCGCCGCGATCAGGCGCGCGGCAGCGTGACGCCGTGCTGGCCCTGATACTTGCCGCCGCGATCCTTGTAGCTGACTTCGCAGACCTCGTCGCTCTCGAAGAACAGCACCTGCGCGCAGCCCTCGCCCGCGTAGATCTTCGCGGGCAGCGGGGTGGTGTTGGAGAACTCCAGGGTCACATAGCCCTCCCACTCGGGCTCGAACGGCGTGACGTTGACGATGATGCCGCAGCGCGCATAAGTGCTCTTGCCCAGACAGATGGTGAGCACGTTGCGCGGGATGCGGAAATATTCCATCGTGCGCGCCAGCGCGAAGCTGTTGGGCGGAATGATGCACACGTCGCCGCGAAAATCGACGAAGGACTTCTCATCGAAGTTCTTCGGATCGACGATGGTGCTGTTGATATTGGTGAAGATCTTGAACTCGTTGGCGCAACGGATGTCGTAGCCATAGCTCGACGTGCCATAGCTGATGATGCGGTGCCCATCGACCTCGCGCACCTGCGCAGGCTCGAAGGGTTCGATCATCGCGGTGTTTTGCGCCATGCGGCGGATCCATTGATCGGATTTGATACTCATGATGTCGGCGCGGCCTGGCTCAAGCAGACCGCTGCAATAAGGCAGATAGACGCAACCATACCGCATCGGCAGGCGCATCGACCTGCACCTGCTTACACCGCGAGGACTGTCCACGCTTGATCCGCACGGCACGCCGGGGCAGGTCGCAGCACGCTGCCAGGTAATCGGTCAATGCCCGGTTGGCCTGGCCCTCCACCGGTTGCGCGGCCAGCCGCACGCGCAACATTCCGTCCTGCACGCCATCCAGTGCGGTACGACGCGCATTGGGCACGACACGTACCGCGAGCAACGCGAACTCACCGTCGTCTCGAAGCCAGTCGGGATGGGAATCGGCAGAAGGAAGGTGCGAAGCGGCCATAAAAAACCCGGGCCATCGGCCCGGGCTCGAACATCTTGAAAACTCAGGGCTTGCTGGTCGGGAACGGCCAGGCTGCCTGCGGATTCAACTTGGTTTGCGCGGGCGCTGCTTTCTTGGCAGGCGCGGGCGCGG
>JAJTBQ010000128.1 GCA_021286835.1 Thiomonas sp. | reverse complement strand
TCCTGCAGGGTGTAATCGACGATGTCCGGCGCCTTGATCTTGTCGCGGGCGATCTGGTCCACGTCGCCATAGCCGTCGGCCAGGCCTTGCTTCACGGCGGACTCACCCGTCCAGACCAGGCCGGAGAACGTCTGGTCATTCACCTTGAGACGCGCGCCCCGGCCCTTCTCCACCGCGGCGATGAATTGTTTGTGAATCTGCTCCAGCATGTCCAGTGCGTAGGTCTTCTGGTCTTCGGGCATGGGCGTGAAGGGGTCCATGAACCCCTTGTTGGCCCCCGCAGTCAACAGGCGGCGCGTCACACCCAGCTTGTCGAGCAGACCGGAGAAGCCGAAACCATCCATCAAGACACCGATGGAGCCCACCAGGCTGGCGGGATTGACGTAGATGTCATTGGCCGCCGCGGCCACGTAATACGCACCTGAGGCGCAGACCTCTTGGCACACGGCATAGATCGGCTTGTTGTACTTGGCGCGCAGCCGCTCGATCTCTGCAAAGATCTGGCTGGCCTGCACCGGGCTGCCCCCCGGGCTGTTGATGCGCAGGATGACCCCGCGGGTCTGCGGATTGGAGAACGCATCCTGCAAGGCCGCGTTGATGTTGTCGGCGCTCGCCTGCGCATCGAGGGCAATCTCGCCATTGAGTTCGATCAGCGCCGTATGCGGCCCGGTGGTGGTCGTATCGCCGTACTCGGCGATGAGGCCGCCAAAGAAGATCAGCGCCACGATCCCGAGCATGACAAAGCGGAAGAAGATTGACCAGCGTCGAGCCCGGCGCTTTTCGTTCACCACCTCGAGCACGAGCTTTTCGAGCACTTGCCGCTCCCATGCACCTGGCGGCGCGGACGGTTCGGGACGTTGCGGAGGAAGCTCGGGAGGCATGGCGCTCATGGTGAAGTGGTGGAGAACTGCGAAAACCGGGGGAATGGTCAGGATAGCAGCGCCCGATCAGCACGACCGGTCTCGACTTTCACGGCAGAGGCCAGCGCATGACCATTCGACGTCGGGATGAGACGCTTCAGCCGCGTTGGCGCAGATAGTCGCCAAGCTCGCCAATCGAATGCACCAGACCGGCCGGCGCGAGGGACTGCAACTGCGCCACGTCGTGGGCGCCGTAGCTCACGCCGATCGCGTCGCACTGCGCGTTGATCGCCATTTGCAGATCATGCGTGGTATCACCCACCATGACGGTGCGCTGCGGCGGACTGGCCAGTTCGGCCATGAGCTCATGCAGCATGGCCGGGTGCGGCTTGGAAAAAGTCTCGTCCGCGGTGCGGGTCGCATCGAACAGACCTCGCAGCTCCGGCCGGTCCATGGCTCTTGCCAGTCCGATGCGGGATTTCCCGGTCGCCACGGCCAGGTTGTACCCAGCCGCCTTGAGGCCGTGCAACAGGTCCAGTGCGCCCTCGAACAGCGTGAGCTGCCCGTCGAGCGAGAAATAGTGCTTGCGATAGGCCGCCGCCAACCGAGGGTAATCGCCGTGCGGCAATGTCGGTGCGGTGTGGCGCAGCGCATCCTCCAGGCCCAGGCCGATGACGTAGGAGGCGTCCTCGCGGCTGGGCACGGGCAGACCGAGGTCGCGGCAGGCCTGCTGGATCGCACCGGTGATGGCCGCGGTGGAATCCATCAGCGTGCCGTCCCAGTCGAACACAATCAGGTCGTAGTTCTGTCGGTGCATGGCGCGGGCATGGGCTCAGGAAATCAGGACTGCGCGCATTGTGCCCGCAAATGATGAAGCCATTGCACCCAGCTCTCGGGCAGTGGCGCCTGCAGTTCCAGCCGCTCTCCCGTCGCGGGGTGGGCAATGGCAAGGGTGTGGGCATGCAAGAACATGCGCCGCAAGGGCGGCAAGCCCGCCTGCCCCCGTGCCAGGGCGGCGTTCAGACTGTCGTCCCCATATTTGTCGTCCCCCACGATGGGATGACCGCTATGCGCGAGGTGTACCCGGATCTGGTGAGTACGTCCGGTCAGCAGCTTGGCCTGCATCAGCGTCAGCCCGTGCCACGCGCCCAGCCCCGCCACCGGAAAATGCTCTTGCGGACGAAACTGAGTGCGCGATGCCTGCCCCTGCGGCGCATCGACCCGCACGCGCCGTTCGCCGTTGGCGAGCAGGTATTTGTGCAGCGGGGCATCGACGGTGATGGCCCCGCGCGTCCACAGTCCGGCCACCAGGGCGAGGTAGCGTTTATCGGCGTGGCGCTCGCGCAGCGCGGCATGCAGCGCCGTCAAGGCGCTGCGTTTCTTGGCCATGAGCAGCAGGCCCGAAGTGTCGCGGTCGAGCCGGTGCACCAATTCGAGGAACTTGGCGCCAGGGCGCGCCGCCCGCAGGGCTTCGATGACACCGAAACTCACCCCCGACCCACCGTGCACCGCCACGCCCTCGGGTTTGTTGATCGCCAGAAGGTGGTCGTCCTCGAACACCACGGGGAATTCCAGGGCGGGTGTCGCGCGAGGAGCGTCGGGCTGGGCCACGCGCACGGGGGGAATCCGCACCTGATCGCTGGATTGCAGCTTCTGCTCGGCCCGGGCCCGGCCACCGTTGACCCTGACCTCGCCCGAGCGGACGATGCGATGGATGTGACTGCGCGGCACGCCCTTGAGGTGGCGCGCGAGAAAGTTGTCCAGGCGCTGCCCCTCGCCCGCGTCACCGACCTGGAGGAGTCGAACCTGAGGGGAAGACGCGGTGTGCATATAATCGGGCGTGAAGTCGTGAAGTTGAGAGAACGGATTTTGGCAATATTTCCGCGGGGTTGCGTGTTGTTTTACATGATGCAGCCGCGCGACGTGCCAAGAATGGACAGACTGCCTCCTGACAGGTTTTCGTGCCGGTATTGCGTGCACGGCCCGATTCGGGTCGATGCGAAACCGGCGAATCTGCCGTGACAGGGCAGGCATTCTAGGTTCAGCTTCACACTGCCTGTTTTGCCGCGCGGCCGGTTCCGGTCGGGGCAACTCGGACAGACTTCATCGAAATGAGCGTTGGCCCAAAGCCTGAGTGATGCCGTCGCGCAAATGCGTCTGACGCCCGCGACGACCGCCCGGCTTTGCCATCCTGGATCTGGAACCCTTGAATCGACTCTTCGCCTTCGACCGCATTGCAGCGCTGATCTTGCGCTGTGAGCTCCTGTCGCCGGCGAAATCCGCTTGTGCTCACCTGCCGCGACATCTCTCCTCTCCCGCTGTTGCGCTCGATCGCTGCAACAGCCTGCGCATCGCCACGCCTGGGCCAAACGCCCGGCATCGCGAAGACGACGCGCACCGAGGCAGACTGATGGGCGGGTTCTTTTGCATGAGCACCGTCTGATTCTGCCCGCCGGGATTGCCGCACATTCGCGGCTGGCCCGGCCTGGTTTTAGCTCCGGCGATCAACGCATGGGGGTGCCTAGGCACCCGCTTTGTATCGGCCGCTTGAAGCGGCCAGGAGCTTTGACATGAAACGCATGTTGTTCAACGCCACGCAGTCGGAAGAATTGCGCGTGGCCATCGTCGACGGGCAGAAACTTCTCGACATCGATATCGAACAGGCCGGGCGCGAGCAGCGCAAAGGCAATATCTACAAGGCCGTCGTCACGCGCGTCGAGCCCTCGCTCGAAGCCTGCTTCGTCGACTACGGCGAAGAGCGCCACGGCTTCCTGCCGTTCAAGGAAATCTCGCGCCAGTATTTCAAGGAAGGCGTCTCGCCTTCCCAGGCGCGCATTCAGGACGTGATCCGCGAGGGTCAGGAAATGCTGGTTCAGGTGGAGAAGGAAGAGCGCGGCAACAAGGGCGCCGCACTCACCACCCTCATTTCGCTCGCCGGCCGGTATCTGGTGCTCATGCCCAACAACCCGCGCGGGGGTGGCGTGAGCCGCCGCATCGAAGGCGAAGACCGCCAGGAACTGCGCGAGGCGATGGACCAGCTCCAGTATCCCGAAGGCATGAGTCTGATCGCCCGCACCGCCGGCATCGGGCGCACCGCGGAAGAGCTGCAATGGGATTTGAACTACCTGCTCAAGCTGTGGAGCGCCGTGCGCGACGCCTCGGAGACGCAAAAGGGCGCGTTCCTGATCTATCAGGAATCGTCGCTGGTCATCCGTGCCATCCGTGACTATTTCACCAGCGACATCGGCGAAATCCTGATCGATACCGAGGACGTGTTCGAGCAGGCCCGTCAGTTCATGCTGCACGTCATGCCCGACACGGTCGAGCGCGTCAAACGCTACCGGGATGACCTGCCCCTGTTCTCCCGCTTTCAGATCGAGCAGCAGATCGAGACCGCCTATTCCCGCACGGTCAACCTGCCCGCTGGCGGCGCCATCGTCATCGACCACACGGAAGCGCTGGTCGCTGTGGACGTCAACTCCGCGCGTTCCACGCGCGGCAGCGCCATCGAAGATACCGCTCTGCGCACCAATCTCGAAGCCGCTGACGAAGTCGCGCGCCAGATGCGCCTGCGCGACCTCGGCGGTCTGATCGTGGTCGACTTCATCGACATGGAAGAACCGCGCAATCAGCGCGCCGTCGAAGACCGTCTGCGCGACGCCCTGCGCCAGGACCGAGCCCGCGTGCAGGTGAGCAAGATCTCCAAATTCGGCCTGCTCGAACTCTCGCGCCAGCGCCTGCGCCCCGCCCTTTCCGAGGGCGCCTATGTCACCTGCCCGCGCTGCAATGGCACCGGTCACATCCGCGACACCGAATCGAGCGCCCTGCAAATCCTGCGCATCATCCAGGAAGAGGCCATGAAGGAAGGCACGGCCGCGGTGCATGTGCAGGTGCCCGTGGAAGTTGCATCTTTCCTGCTCAATGAAAAGCGCGCCGAGATCACCAAGATCGAACTGCGCCAGCGTCTGTCGGTGCTGCTGATCCCCAACAAGCATCTCGACACGCCCAACTACAAGCTCGAACGCCTCAAGCACGACGATCCGCGACTGGACAATCTGCCCACCAGCTACAAGATGGCCGACGACATCGAGGAAGAGACGGCCATCACCCGCCGCGAAAAAGAGCAGCGCCCGCGCCAGGAAGCCCTGGTGCGCGGCATCACCCCGGAAGGACCGGCACCCGTCATGCCCGTGCCGACCGCCAACAAGACCGCGGCTCCCGCGGCCGCAGCATCCATCCCCGCCGCCGTGCCCGCCGCCGTGTCGGCAGCCACCCCGCCCGCTCCCGCTGCAGGCGGTTTCTTCGGCTGGATCAAACGCCTGTTCTCGGGCGAGCCCCAGCCCGCCGCGGTGGCATCCGAGACGCCTTCCGCCTCCTCTGCCCTCACCCCGGCCTTGACCAAGGCCGATGGGCAAGGCGGACGTGGGCCGCGTGGCGCCTCCGGCCAGAACGGCAACCGCCGCCGCGGCGGCCGGGACCGCCAGCGTGAAGGACAAGGCGAGTCCCGCCAGCGCAACAACTCCGGTCCGAACGCCGAGTCTGCCGAAACGGCCACGGCAGAGACCGCGACCTCGCGCAACCGGCCATCCCGTGGCCAGCAGGGCCAGACCGAGCGCGCCAAGCGCGAACGCACCCCCGAAGAAACCGCCGCACGCAAAGAGCGCGCGCAAACCACACCGGCACCCGCCGGCACGGCGCCTGAAGCCACGGCAGCGGAAGGCAGCGGACGCTCTTCCGGCAACGGCCGCGGCGGCAATCGACGCCCACGCCGCGAAGTCGCTGAAGCCGCGCCGGATGCCGAACTGATCGATATTCCGGCGGCAGAAACCCAGGATGTGACCCTGGGCGCCGACGAAGCCGCGCCCGCGCTGGACACCAGCGGCGAGGCCCAGACCGAACGCAAGTCACGCAGCCGCCGCGGTCGCGGACGCCGTGGTGGTCGCCGCGAAGGTGGCGCAACGGATGAGAACGGCGCACTCGCCGCCGAATCGGCCGATTCGGCATCCGAAGCCGAAGTGGCCGATGCCGGAGAGAACACGGGCCGCAGCTTCGGCTCCCTGGCCGCGCCGCTGGCATTGGGTACTGTCGGTACTGTCGGTACTGCCGCCGCGGCCGCCGTGTCACAGGCCGAGGAAACAAGCCCGCTGGTGCTCAAGCTCGACGCCCCTGAGGCCGCTCCCGCC
>JAJTBQ010000127.1 GCA_021286835.1 Thiomonas sp. | reverse complement strand
AGCATCGAGATTGAGCTCCGCACCGCTTTGCGCTGCCTCCATCATCGCCCGCTCGTCCATCGCGCCGGCCGCGGCTCGGGCCGCATCGCGGCGTGGCTGGCGGTACTGCGCGGGCTCGACCTGCAACTCGGCCAGGCGCTTGTTGTAGAGCGCGTAAGTGTCTTTCAGCGCGGCCGACATGCCCTTGCCGAAAGCACGCAGCAGCCCCAGGCGCTCTTCGGCATCGAGATCGACCACGCCGAGGGCGTGGTGGAGCGATTTGCTGAACACCTCCGGGCGCAGCGGGTTGGTCTGCGGCGTGGCGTGTTCGCCGGCACGAAGGCTGTCGAGCCGCGCGCCCAGGTCGCGCACCTCCCACTGGGCCTCCGATTCGAGCAGGTGGGTGAGGCGGGAGACTTCCACGCCTTCCTCCAGATCGGATTCGTCCACCAGGCTGAGCGCCTCGAGCTGCAACTCCCGCGGCGCCACGGGCTTCTGGCCGCGGATCTCCTCGTCGAGCACCTGATGAAAACGGTCGACGAAGGCGCGGATCAGTTGGCCCTCGTTCTGCCGCAGCGCGTGGCTCATGTCGGAGAACTGCTGCCGGTCCCTCCCCGTTCCCGCGCCTTCGGCCTGCTGTTCCAGGGCCTCGATGACCTGGCGCACGACAGACCGCATCAACTCATCCGAGCGCTGGATGGCATCGTCGATGCAGGATTGGAAAATCTCGGAAGGCAGCATGGTTCGGTGGAATGTCGAGGTCCGTCAACCCGGTAACGGACATAGTTCACAATGTAAACCGATCCTGATGCGATTTCCCGCTTTACCCTCCGACACAACACATTCCCCGGGGCCAGCGTTGCGGCCTTGCAAACGCAGGCAACAGGGCTTGCGGACCCGGCCTGACGCCCTGCTTCGCCAACGCGCCCCCGGGCCGTTGGGTGACGGCCCCCGGATCAAGCGGCGCTGTGCGCGCAGCCGTTGCAGCGCCCTTCGGCCTGCGTCGCTGCAGGCTGCGCGACTGGGTTCGGTGCGCCGATGCGGCCCTGCGCCTGCAGTTCGCGCCGCAGCTCGCGCGCGGCCTGCACCATGTGCCGCAGGGCGGCCTCGGTTTCCGGCCAGCCGCGGGTTTTCAGGCCGCAGTCCGGATTGACCCAAAGCCGCTCGGGAGGAATGAGCTGCGCCGCGCGGCGCAGCAGGCGGGCCATGTCGGCGGCGGACGGCACGCGCGGCGAGTGAATGTCGTACACGCCCGGGCCGATGTCGTTGGGGTAAGCGAAGGCGCCGAAACCGTCGAGCAGCGCCATCTTGGAGCGCGAGGTTTCGACGGTGATGACATCGGCGTCCAGTGCCGCGATGGCGGGCAGGATGTCGTTGAATTCCGAATAGCACATATGGGTGTGGATCTGCGTGTCGTCCTGCGCGATGCCGGCACAGACGCCAAAGGCCCGCACCGCCCAGTCCAGATAGCCCGGCCAGTCGCTGCGCTTGAGCGGCAGACCCTCGCGCAAGGCGGGTTCGTCGATCTGGATGATGGCAATCCCCGCGCGCTGCAAGGCATCAACCTCGTCGCGCACGGCCAGGGCAAGCTGCAGCGCCACTTGGGAGCGCGGCAGATCGTCGCGCACGAAGCTCCATTGCAGCAGGGTGATCGGTCCGGTGAGCATGCCCTTGACCGGCAGGGCCGTGAGCGACTGCGCGTACCGCGCGGTGTCCACCGTCATCGGCTCAGGACGCCACACATCGCCCCAGATGATGGGCGGCTTGACGCAGCGCGAGCCGTAGCTCTGCACCCATCCGTTGGCGCTGAAGGTGTAGCCCCAGAGCTGTTCGCCGAAGAACTCCACCATGTCGTTGCGCTCGGCTTCGCCGTGAACCAGCACGTCCAGGCCGACGGCTTCCTGCTTTCGGATGACCACGGCGATCGCCTCGCGCATGCGCTGAAGATAGTCGGTGTGCCGCAACTCGCCGCGCCGCCAGGCCGCGCGCGCCGCGCGAATGTCGGCGGTTTGGGGGAAGGAGCCGATGGTCGTCGTCGGCAGGGGTGGGAGTTGCAAACGGGCCTGCTGCGCAGCCCGGCGCCCGGCGTAGGATGAGGCGCGGCGGGCATCGGCCTCGGTCAGCCCTTCGACCCTGCGGCGCACCTGCGGCAACACCACGCGCGGACAGAGGCGCCGCGCCTGCAGTGCCGAGATGTTCTCCTGCAGCGCGTCTGCCACGGCGGCGTCGCCTTCGTTGAGCGCCGTGGCCAGGGTGCGCAACTCGGCGAGCTTTTCCTCGGCAAACGCCAGCCAGGGACGAACTTCCGGGTTGAGCCGTGCGCCCGGGGCGTCTTCCGCGCTCAGGCGAACTGGCACATGCAGCAGCGAGCAGGAAGGGGCGACCCACAGTCGATCGCCCAGCGCGTCATGCAGCGGACGCAGGGTCTGCAGCGCGGCCGCCAGGTCGGTGCGCCACACATTGCGACCATCAATGATCCCGGCGGACAGCACCCACGTCGGCGGCAGCGCATCGCGCCAGCGGGCGATCTGCTGCGGCGCCCGCACCAGATCGAGATGCACGCCATCGACCGGCAGCGTGGCCAGGGTTGCGGGGGCGGGGGTGGCCGCCTCGAAGTAGGTGGTCAGCAGCAGTCGTGGACGCCCGACGCCTGCTTGCGCGGGCAAGGCGGCGTAGAGCGCGGGCAGGGCGTCGCGCCACGGCGTGTCGAGTTCGAGGGTAAGTGCGGGCTCGTCGAGCTGGACCCATTCCACGCCCAGTTCGGCCAGCCGCGCCAGCACGCGGGCATAGGCGCGGCTCAGCGCGGGCACCAGATCGAGACGGTCGAAGCCTTGCCGATGCGACTTGGACAACCAGAGAAAGGTCAGCGGGCCGACCAGCACCGGCTTCGGCCTGTGGCCCGCCTCCCGGGCCTCGCGCACGCGATCGAAAAGGCCCTGGGCGCCTTGTTCAAACGAGGTCTGCGCATCCAACTCGGGCACGAGATAGTGGTAGTTGGTGTCGAACCACTTGGTCATCTCCATCGCGGGTTGGGCGGCATTGCCGCGGGCCAGCTCGAAGGTTTGTTCCAGGCTCAGGGTGGCGGCGTCGAATCCGAAGCGAGAGGGCAAGGCGCCGAGCAGGGCGGCGGTGTCGAGCATGTGGTCGTACAAGGCGAAGTCGCCCACCGTGACGAAGCGCAGACCGGCATTGCGCTGGGTGCGCCAGTTGGCGGCGCGCAACTGCGCCGCGGTGGACTGCAGATCGGCTGCGCTCTGCCGGCCCTGCCAGAAGGCTTCGAGGGCGAATTTGAGTTCGCGCTGGGGACCGATGCGGGGGTAGCCCAGGATGTGCGAGGTCGTCATACGGTGGATTCCTTGTTCAGTGTGGAGCAGGCGGCAGTGTCCGAAACGGCGCTGGGTGAATCAAGCGATGATTTTTCGCGTTATGCTGAATCGGATTCATGTATCGATTCGCCATGCTCGAACTCCGTCACCTGCGCTCCCTCATCGCCATTGCCGACAGCGGCCGCATCAACGCCGCGGCCGAGGCGGTGCATCTCACGCCCTCGGCACTGTCGCACCAGTTGCGGGCGCTCGAACGCCATTACGGCATGCCGCTGTTGCTGCGCGATGCGCGAGGCCTGCGGTTCACGCCGGCGGGCGAGCGCATGCTGGCGCTGGCTCGGCAGATGCGCGAGGCGCAGACGGCTGCGGAGATGGACCTCCAGCGGATTCAGGGTGATACGCAGGGCTCGCTGCGGCTGGTGCTGGAGTGCCATACCTGTTTCGAATGGTTGATGCCGGTGCTCGATGCCTTCCGCCAGCGCTGGCCCGATGTAGAGGTCGATCTGGTCTCGGGTTTTCATCGCGACCCCGAGACGCTGCTGAGCAAGGGCAAGGCCGATGTGGTGATCGGGGCGCGGCGCGCGCCTGGGCGGCAATGGGCCTCGCTGCCGCTGTTTCGCTTCGAGATCCTGCTCGCACTGCCGCCTGGTCATGCGCTTGCCGCCCGTCGCACCGTCCGGGCGGAGGATCTTCGGGGCGAGACCCTGATCACCTACCCCGCGCCCGACGCGCGCATCGACCTCGTCCGCGAAGTGCTGCAACCGGCGGGCATCAGCCTGCCGCGTCGCACGGCCGAGCTCACCATCGCCATCCTGCAGCTCGTGGCCAGTCGGCGGGGCATTGCGGCATTGCCGAACTGGGCGCTCAAGCCCTCGATCGACAGCGGCTATGTGCAGGCCCGCCGCATCGGGGCGCGCGGGCTGTGGAGCGAGCTGCACGCCACCGTGCCGCGCGAATTGGCCTTGCGCCCCTATGTGGGCGATCTGGTGGAAATGATCCGGCAGCGCGTTGCCACGCATCTCGACGGTGTGCAACTGCTCTGAAGATGGGCTGCCGCCGCGCCGGGGTAAGTCACTGCGCGCTGCACGCCCCGCGGCCGCGCAGCACAATGTTTGGACTAAGTTCAAGTCGCCGCCGCGATGTTTCGTCGCGCAAGCGAGCCGGGCCATGACCCGGCCAAGGGCGCTTGACATCCACTCCCTGCGCAAAACCTGAAGGAGCCGCACATGCCTCACAAATACCTGACTCTGCACACCGCCGATGGCCAGACCCTAGGCGCCTATCTCGCCGAACCCGAGGGCAAGCCCAAGGGCGGCATCGTCGTCGTCCAGGAGATCTTCGGGGTGAACGCCCACATCCGCAGCGTGGCCGATGGCTATGCGGCGGCAGGCTATCTCGCCATTGCGCCGGCCGTGTTCGACCCGTTGGAGAAAAACGTCGAGCTGGGCTACGACGGGCCCGGCATGCAGAAGGGCGTGGCGCTGGTTTCCGCCTTGGGGTTCGACCGCGCGCTGGCCTCGGTGCAGGCGGCGGCGCAGGCGGTGTCGACCGCAGGCAAGGTCGGTGTCGTCGGTTATTGCTGGGGCGGCAGCATCGCCTATCTCGCGTCCATCCGCGCGGGCATGCCCGCGGTGAGCTATTACGGCGGGCGCAATGTCCAGCTGGTGAAGGAGCAGGCGCAGGGACCGCTGCAATTCCACTACGGACTGCGCGATGCCCACATCTCCGAGGCTGACCGTGAGGCCGTGCGCGCCGCCAACCCGACGGCGGAGTTCTATGTCTACGACGCTGATCACGGCTTCAACTGCGACGCGCGGGCCAGCTACGACCCCGCCGCAGCCCAACTCGCCCGCGAACGGGCGCTGGCGTTCTTCGCCCGGCATCTGGGAGTCTGCCGAACTTGAGGATCGCGGGCTGATCGCCTCATCGGCGCACGCCCGTATCGGTGCATGCGCCATGCGCGATACTGGCGGCTTTGCGCTTTCCGCTCATGGCCCTGCATCGCATCCGACGCATTTCCGCCCCATCCTCCGAGTCCTGGCCGCCGGCGCTGCCTGCGGGGCGGCGCAGTGGACTGGAGAGCTGGCTGACCGACGCAGGCTCGCTTACCCGAAGGCTGCGCCAGCACAGCACGCAATTCGAGCTGCGGCTGCTGCGGCAGGGCGCGGCGCGGGCGCTGCGGGACGAATATGCGCTGCTCGGACTGCCGCAGGGCCGCAAGGTCTGGCGCCGCGACGTGCTGCTGATCGCTGATGGCGTGCCCAGGGTGCTGGGCCACAGCGTCTGCACCTTGACCGCTTTGCGCGGCCCGTGGCGTCTGCTGCGGCATCTCGGCGTCAAGCCCGTGGGCGACGCGGTGTTCACTCGTCCCCAGACCCGGCGCAGCGACCTGCGCGTCCGGCGATTGCGCGCAGCGCATCCCCTGTGCCGCATGGAGTGCACCGGCCATGCGGCGGGGCCGCGCTGGGCGCGTCGATCATCCTTTGTCTACGCCGGCGAGGCACTCTGGGTCAGCGAGGTCTTTTTCTTGGCTGAAGAGGCTTGAACTGCCCTGCCGCCTGCGCTGAAACGGGCCCAAGGCGGCCAAGCGCAAACGCTCTTGTGGCCCAAGACCGCGAGAGATCGATGTGATTGAAAGCCCTTGATTTTCCAGGGGAAATTTCCTGGAAATTGAGACCCATCAAGCATCGCAAGGGTTGTATTCATATACTCCCACCCGTATTTGAAACAAACTGCAACGC
>JAJTBQ010000126.1 GCA_021286835.1 Thiomonas sp. | reverse complement strand
TTTGCAGTGCCGTTCTGTTTTTCTGCAAATCCGCACGGTTGATTTCCAGAACGATCTGGCCGCGCTCCATCACATAAAAGCGGTCGGCGAGATGGGCGGAAAACCGGAAGTTCTGTTCGACCAGCAGAACAGAGAAGCCTTTGTGTTTGAGGGCCGTGATCGCCCGCCCCATGGCCTGCACGATGACCGGGGCCAGCCCTTCGGAGATCTCGTCGAGCAGCAGCAGGCGCGCGCCGGTGCGCAGAATGCGCGCCACCGCCAGCATCTGCTGCTCACCGCCCGAGAGCCGGGTGCCCGGGCTGTGGGCACGCTCTTTCAGGTTCGGGAACAGGGCGTAGATCTCGTCGGTGCTCAGGCCGGAAAAACCCGTCTTCAGGCTGGGCGGCAGGAACAGGTTCTCCCGCGTCGACAGACTGGCGAAGATGCCGCGTTCCTCGGGGCAATAGCCCACGCCCAGTGGCGCCACGCGGTGGCGGGGCAGTCCGATGGCTTCCGTGCCCGCCACGCGGATGCTGCCGGTGCGCCGTCCCGTGAGCCCCATGATGGCGCGCAGCGTGCTGGTTCGCCCCGCGCCGTTGCGGCCGAGCAGGCACACCGTCTCGCCCGGCGCCACGGTGAGATTCACGCCATGCAGCACGTGCGACTCGCCGTACCAGGCATGCAGGTTCTCGATGGCCAGCACGGGCGCCGGGTTGCCGTGGGGGGTCTGTGGCACTGAGGCCGCCGCCTCGATCGCGGCAGGCATGTCGGTGACGCTGTTCATACGGCCACCTCTTCTTCGGCCTCGCCCATATAGGCGGCGATCACCTCGGGATTGCGCGAAACCTCGTCATAACTGCCTTCGGCCAGAACCTGGCCGCGCTGCATGACCGTCACGCGATCGCAGATGCTGGAGATGACCGACATATTGTGTTCGACCATCAGGACGGTGCGTCCTTGCGCGACGCGGCGAATGAGTTCGGTCACCTGCTGCACGTCCTCGTGGCCCAGGCCCTGTGTCGGCTCGTCGAGCAGCAACAGCCTGGGGTTCATCGCCAGCGTGGTGGCGAGTTCCAGCGCCCGTTTGTGGCCGTAGGGCAGACTGGCGGCCGCGCGGCGGGCCTGGCTGGCGAGCCCGACCAGTTCGAGAAACTGCATCGCCTCGTCATTCAGGCGATCCAGCACCCGGGTCGAGCGCCAGAACTGGGTGGACAGCCCGGCCTGCCGCTGCAGGCCGACGCGGACGTTTTCAAGCAGGGTCATCTGAGAAAAAGTGGCGCTGATCTGAAAGGAGCGCACCATGCCGAGCCGGGCAATATCCGCCGGCTGCAGATGGGTAATGGGCTGATTCTGAAAATACACCTCGCCTGAAGTAGGCGTAATGAATTTGCTGAGCAAATTGAAACAGGTGGTTTTCCCGGCGCCATTGGGACCGACGAGCGCATGGATGGCGCCCTCGTTCACCTGCAGATTGACATTCTGAACTGCGGCAAATCCGGAAAACTGTTTGCTCAGTCCCTCTGCGCGCAATATGGCCGTGTTCGGCATGAGCTTGTTCCCCTTGAAGCGGTGCATTTTGCTGCAACGCACCCAGAGCGCTCAAGTGTCAAATCCCGGTGGAAACCCTGATGATCGGCACGATTTGGTAACAAACGGCGCGATTCTGTATTGAATAATACAACTGGTTACATGCAATACTGTGACGAGTAAATCGTGCGTTGCACGCTTCATTTTGACGGATCGGGATAAAAAAAGCCCGCCCCGAAAATCATCGGTGCGGGCCCTGGTCAGCAAGGCATGCCGAATGGCAAACCCGGTTATTTGTTCAAATCACCGAGGCACAGGTATTTCATTTCGACATATTCGTCGATGCCGTGATGTGAGCCTTCGCGGCCCAGGCCGGACTGTTTCACGCCGCCGAAAGGCGCGACTTCGTTGGACATCAGGCCGGTGTTGATGCCCACCATGCCGTATTCGAGTTCCTCGGCCACGCGGAAGATGCGGCCGATGTCGCGGCTGAAGAAGTAGGCTGCCAGACCGAACTCGGTGGCATTGGCCGCGGCGATGGCTTCGGCTTCGGTCTTGAAGCGGAACACCGGCGCCACCGGGCCGAAGGTTTCCTCGCGGGCGCAGAGCATGTCGGCGGTGACATCGGCCAGCACCGTGGCCTGGAAGAACCTGCCGGCGTTGGGACCGGTCTCCACTCGCTTGCCGCCCACGACCATGCGCGCGCCCTTGGAGGTGGCGTCGCTGATGTGCTTCTCGACCTTGGACAGCGCCTGATCGTCGATCAGCGGGCCCAGGTTCACGCCTTCATCGAACCCGCTGCCGACCTTCAGGCTGCCCACGGCCTGCGCCAGGCGCTCGACGAAGCGATCGTAGATGCCGTCCTGCACGTACAGGCGGTTGGCGCAGACGCAGGTCTGGCCGGCATTGCGGTACTTGCTCGCCATGGCGCCTTCGATGGCCGAATCGAGGTCGGCGTCGTCGAACACGATGAAAGGCGCGTTGCCCCCGAGTTCCAGCGACAGCTTCTTGATGCTGGGCGCCGACTGCGCCATGAGGATGCGGCCGACCTCGGTGGAGCCGGTGAACGAAAGATGACGCACCACGGGCGAGGCGCACAGCAGCCTGCCGATGGCGATCGACCCCTCGCCGTCGGCCGTGAGCACGTTGAGCACGCCGCGCGGAATGCCGGCGCGGTGAGCCAGCTCGGCCGCGGCCAGCGCGGTGAGCGGCGTCTGCTCGGCGGGCTTGATGACCACGGGGCAGCCGGCGGCCAGTGCGGGCGCGACCTTGCGGGTGATCATGGCCAGCGGGAAATTCCAGGGCGTGATCGCGGCGCAGACGCCGACGGGCTGCTTGAGGACGAGCAGGCGCTTGGTGGCGTCGGGGCTGGGAATGGTTTCTCCGTAAACCCGCTTGGCTTCTTCGGCGAACCATTCCACGAAGCTGGCGCCGTAGAGCACTTCGCCCTTGGCCTCGGCCAGCGGCTTGCCTTGCTCGGCGGTCATCAGGCGTGCCAGGTCGTCGGCGTTGGCCACCAGCAGATCGAACCACTTGCGCAGAATGGCGGCGCGCTGCTTGGCGGGCAGGGCGCGCCAGGCAGGCCAGGCCGCGTCTGCGGCGTCGATGGCGAGCTGCGCGTGCATCGGCTCCAGTGCGGGCACCTGGGCCAGTTCGGCGTTGCTGGCCGGATCGGTGACCGCAAAGCGGCGGGCGGAGTCGATCCATTGCCCATCGATATAGGCCTGGGTCTTGAACAGCGAAGGGTCTTTGAGCAGGGACAGCGGATTGGCGGGCCGGTTCATGGCAGCTCCGGTAATGAGGAAGGATGGTGAGGCGCGCGCCACATGCTGCAGATCAGAATCTGCGCGGTCAAGGCGGCAAGACCTAAAATCTAGCCTTTTGCATTGCCACGCGCCAGTGCCAGTTCGGCGCTTGTGCCATCAGCCACTTACCCGCCCCATGAACGTCTCCGACATCCGCGAAAAATTTCTGGCCTATTACGAATCGCAGGGCGCTACCCGCGTGGCGTCGTCCTCGCTCGTGCCGGGCAACGATCCCACGCTGCTGTTCACCAACTCGGGCATGGTGCAGTTCAAGGACGTGTTTCTCGGCCAGGACCAGCGGCCCTATACCCGCGCCACCACGGCGCAGCGCTGCGTGCGCGCCGGCGGCAAGCACAACGACCTGGAGAACGTGGGCTACACCGCGCGGCACCACACCTTCTTCGAGATGCTGGGCAACTTCAGCTTCGGCGACTACTTCAAGCGCGAGGCCATCCGCTACGCCTGGGAGCTGCTCACCACGGTGTACAAACTCCCGGCCGAGAAGCTGTGGGTCACCGTGTACGCCGAAGACGACGAGGCGCACGACATCTGGGCCAAGGAAGTCGGCGTGCCGGTCGAGCGCATCATCCGCATCGGCGACAACAAGGGCGCCCGCTACGCCTCCGACAACTTCTGGCAGATGGCCGACACCGGCCCCTGCGGCCCCTGCAGCGAGATTTTCTACGACCACGGCCCCGAGGTGTGGGGCGGCCCGCCCGGCTCGCCCGAGGAAGACGGCGACCGCTACATCGAGATCTGGAACCTGGTGTTCATGCAGTTCGAACGCTACGCCGCCGGCGAGGAGCGCTTCGAGGCCGAAGAGCAGGCCACCGCACGCAAACAGGCCGTCGAGGCCGAGGGCGGCATCGGCCTGGTGAGCAAGGATGGCGCGGGTTACAAGCTGGCCATCTTCCGCCAGAAGCCGCTGCCCAAGCCCTGCGTGGACACCGGCATGGGCCTGGAGCGCATTGCCGCGGTGCTGCAGCACGTGCACAGCAATTACGAGATCGACCTGTTCCAGGCGCTCATCAAGGCCGCCGCGCGCGAAACCGCCACCGCCGACGCGGGCCACGCCTCGCTCAAGGTCATTGCCGATCACATCCGGGCCTGCGCCTTCCTCATCGTCGATGGCGTCATTCCCGGCAACGAGGGGCGCGGCTTCGTGCTGCGCCGCATCGTGCGCCGCGCCATCCGTCACGGCTACAAGCTGGGCGTGCGTCAGCCTTTCTTCTACCGGCTGGTACCCGATCTGGTCGCTCAGATGGGCGCGGCCTATCCCGAGCTGGCCGAGGCCCGCAACCGCGTGGCCGACGTGCTGCAAGCCGAAGAGGGCCGCTTTTTCGAGACCATCGAACACGGCATGGGCATGCTCGACGCCGAACTGGCCGCGCTGCGCGCCGCGGGCGGCAATCTGCTGGCCGGCGAACTGGCCTTCAAGCTGCACGACACCTTCGGCTTCCCGCTCGACCTCACGCAGGACGTCTGCCGCGAGCACGGCATGAAGGTGGACGAAGCCGCCTTTGACGCCGCCATGGCCCGCCAGCGCGAGCAGGCCCGCGCCGCGGGCAAATTCAAGATGCAGGCTGCGCTCGACTACGCCGGCGGCAAGACCCGCTTCGACGGCTACGAGCATCTGCTGGTGAAAGAGGCGCGCGTGGTCGCGCTGTACAAGGACGGCACCTCGGTCGCGGAGTTGCGGGCGGGGGACAACGGCGTGGTGGTGCTCGACAGCACCCCGTTCTACGCCGAATCCGGCGGCCAGGTGGGCGACAGCGGCGTGCTGTTCGAGGGCGACTCGTGCAATCTGCGCTTCGTGGTGCAGGACACGCAGAAAGTGCAGGCCGAGGTGTTCGGCCATCACGGCACGCTGGAATCGGGTAGCCTCAAGGTGGGCGAGGTGGTGGCCGCTCAGGTGGACGCCGAGCGCCGCGCCGCCACCATGCGCAACCACAGCGTGACCCACCTGATGCACAAGGCGCTGCGCCTGGTATTGGGCGACCATGTGCAGCAGAAGGGTTCGCTGGTCGATGCCGACAAGACCCGCTTCGACTTTGCCCACGACGCGCCGATGAGCGACGACGAAATCGCCCGCGTGGAGCGCCTGGTGAACGAGGAGATTCTGGCGAACGCCGCAACGCTTGCCCGCGTCATGCCCATCGACGAGGCCAAGGGCCTGGGTGCGATGATGCTGTTCGGCGAGAAGTACGGCGACACCGTGCGGGTGCTGGACATCGGCACCTCGCGCGAGCTGTGCGGCGGCACCCATGTGGCGCGCACCGGCGACATCGGGCTGTTCAAGATCGTGCTCGAAGGCGGTGTGGCCGCGGGCATTCGCCGCGTGGAGGCCATCACCGGGCTGAACGCGCTGGCCTTCGTGCAGAAGCAGAACGCGCTGGTCGCCCGCCTGTCGCACACCCTCAAGGCGCCGGCCGAGGAGTCTGCGGCCAAGGTCGAACAACTGCTCGAACAGCAGCGCCAGCTCGAAAAAGACCTGGCCCAGCTCAAGGCGCAGCAGGCGGCAGCGCAGGGTGACGCCCTGCTCGGTCAGGCCATCGATATCGGGGGCACGGCCGTGCTGCTGGCCCGCATGGACGGGCTGGACGCCAAGGGCCTGCGCGAAGCGGTGGACCGCATCAAGTCCAAGCTCAAGACCGGCGTGGTGCTCTTGGCCAGCGCCGAGGGCGACAAGGTGCAGCTTGCCGCGGGTGTGAGCGCCGACCGCATCGGCCAGATCAAGGC
>JAJTBQ010000125.1 GCA_021286835.1 Thiomonas sp. | reverse complement strand
TCGCGCGGGCTTTTTCTGCTGGTTTATCCGGGTGCCAAGGCCGTGACAAATCGGCATACTCCACCCACTACCGCGCGACGCGACGCGGGCAAAAAATATTGGAGGCAGGTTCGTGGTCAACGCGAACCCGAGGTGGATGTCTGCAGAATTGCCGCTGGACTGGATTTTCGAGAAGACGCCCAAGGGCCGGGATGAACTTGCCACCCGAGCCCACGGTCTGCTGCCCGGACAGCGCAACCTGCTCATCCTGGCCGACGGCCACCGGCCCGTGCGCGAACTCCTCAAGGCCGGTACCGATCCTCAGCGCTGCATGCAAGCCCTGCGGCAGCTCGTCGACGAAAACTATCTGGTACTGACCGCTGGCACCGCCGCTGACAGACCTGCGGGGCACCCGGCTGACGCACCCGGCCCGCACGCCCTGCTCATCGCCCTGGTCGAAGAACAGTTTGGCGCTCAGGCGTCTCGGCTGGTGCAGAAGATCGAGCAGCACCCCGATACGCCCGAAGGCCGCGTCGCCGCCGTGCAGGCCTGCGTCAAGTTCATCCGCCTGTTCATCGACGAAAAGCAGGCCACCGCCTTTGCCCAGCGTGCTCAGGAGCTGCTGCCGCGCTAGAACCACCCACCGCCTTTCGCCGTGTCGTCGCGCCATGGCAGGGCTCCATCACCACCCCGAGCGCGAGCGTTTCAACCCACTTGGAGACAATACCCTATGAAAACAATGTTCAACCCCCGTCGCACCCTGCAAGCCCTCGGGCTGGCCGCTGGTCTGGCCCTGTCGTCGGTGGCCGCCAACGCCTGGGCCGATGCCCCGGTGCTGATGTCGCCCCAGTGGGCCAGCGAAGCCTGCACCGCATGGAACAACACCCCCGAGCTGACCAACGGTCTGAAGGGCGAGTTCATGCACGACGACAAGGGCCGCGGCTACAAGCTGGTGGAGATGTACCGCACCGATTGCGGCAAGGACACGGTGGTTGAGCTCAAGCTGCAACTGCAGAACGACAAGGCCATGTGCGTCTCCGGCGGCGCGCCCACCCTCAAGCCCAACTTCGACGTCGATTTCCTCATGCATGCCAACACCAAGCAGTGGGAGGAAATGGGCAAGGGCGAATACGGCCCGATGAAGGCCATGATGTTCGGCCGCCTGCAGTTCCAGGGCCCCAAGATGGTCGCCATGCGCGCGATGGATCCGTTCACCGCCTTCCTGCTGCTGGTGGGCAAGGTGCCCAGCACCACCGCGACCTGCCCGAAATAAGTCGGCAAGCGCGAAGTTGCAAGGACGACGGCGTGCTCAAGCACGCCGTTTTGCATGGGCGCATCAGGTCAGCACGATGTCGTACTGCTGCTGTGAGAACGCCGGTTCGACCTGTAGCGAGACGGGCTTGCCGATGAAGTCCGACAGCGACGCCAGGTGCTGGCTTTCTTCTTCGAGGAACAGGTCGATCACGTCGGCGGCGCCGACGATGCGGAACTCGCGCGGGTTGAACTGCTTGGCTTCGCGCAGGATCTCGCGCAGGATCTCGTAGCACACCGTGCGCGCCGTCTTCACCTGTCCGAGGCCGCCGCAGGTGGGGCAGGGTTCGAGCAGCATGTGGGCCAGCGAGTCTCGGGTGCGCTTGCGCGTGAGTTCGACCAGTCCCAGCTGGGAGAAGCCGCTGACGGTGACTTTCACCTTGTCGCGGGCGAGCGATTTACGCAGTTCGTCGAGCACGGCGGCGCGATGCTGGGCGTTGTGCATGTCGATGAAGTCGATGATGATGATGCCGCCCAGATTGCGCAGCCGCAGCTGGCGGGCGATGGCCTGGGTGGCTTCCAGATTGGTGCGGTAGATGGTGTCGTCGAAGTTGCGTGCGCCCACGAAACCGCCGGTATTGACGTCGATGGTCGTCATGGCCTCGGTCTGGTCGATGATGAGGTAGCCGCCCGACTTGAGGTCGACCCGACGGCCCAGCGCGCGCTCGATCTCCTCATCGACATTCGCGGTCTCGAACAGGGGGCGTTCGCCGCGATAGAGCTGCAGGCGGCTGCTCACCCGGGGCATGTACTCGGCCGCGAAACCCTGCAGCAGCTCGAAGTTTTCGCGCGAGTCGATCTGGACGCTGCGCGTGGCATCGCTCACCAGGTCGCGCAGCACGCGCTGCGCCAGGCTCAGCTCCTGGTAGACGAGGGTGCTGGGGGCTGCGTCGTGGGCGCGCTGCTGGATGGCGCTCCAAGTCTTGCGCAGATAGGCGATGTCTTCGGCCAGCTCCGCGTCGCTGGCGTCCTCGGCATTGGTGCGCACGATGAAGCCTTGCGAACCCTCGGTATCCGCCGCCAGCAGCGCGCTCATGCGTTCGCGCAGGGCGGCGCGCGATTCGGCGCCGTCGATCTTCTGCGAAATGCCGATGTGGTCGTCCTGCGGCAGGTGCACGAGCATGCGACCGGCCAGGCTGATCTGGGTGGTGAGTCGCGCGCCCTTGGTGTTGATCGGGTCCTTGAGCACCTGCACCATCAGGGTCTGGCCTTCGTAGAGCAGTTTCTCGATGGGCTGCGCTGGCGGGGCGGCGGGGGCGTCGGCGGTGGTGTCGGCGTTCACGGGGACCGACTGCCGCTGCCACAGATCGGCCACGTGGAGAAAGGCCGTGCGCTCCAGTCCGATCTCGATGAAGGCCGACTGCATGCCGGGCAGCACCCGCACGACCTTGCCGAGATAGACGTTGCCCACCAGCCCGCGCTCCAGGCTGCGCTCGATGTGCAGTTCCTGCACGGCGGCGTGGGCGACCAGGGCGACCCGGGTTTCCTGCGGGGTGATGTTGATGAGAATGTCTTCTGGCGTGGGGTTCATGGCGACGAGGTCTTGACTTCTTGGGAATGGGGTGCGCCGGGCCAGCCCGCGGCGCGCAACAGCCGCAGCGTCTCGAACAGGGGCAGGCCGATGATGCCGCTGGCGCTGCCGCTGATCTGCTCGACGAAGGCCGCGCCGCGGCCCTGCATGGCATAGGCGCCGGCCTTGCCGAAGGGCTCGCCGGTGGCGATGTAATCGGCGATGTCCTGGTCGCTCAAGGGTGCGAAGCGCACCTGCGAGGTTTGCAGTGCCGCGTGGCGCACCGCGCCGCGTTGCACGCAGACCGCGGTGAGCACCTCGTGCGTGGCACCGGAAAGGATGCGCAGAATGCGTGTCGCGTCGTCTGCGTCCCGCGGCTTGCCGTAGAGGCGGCCGTCCAGGGCCACGGTGGTGTCGGCGCACAGCAGCAAGGCCGACTCGGCGGCCTGGCCGGGATGGCGCCGGGCCAGCCGCTCGCGCGCCGCCTCCAGCTTGAGCCGGGTGACGCGCTGCACATAGTCGGCGGCCGTTTCACCGGGCAGCGCGGCTTCCAGCGCCTCGCTGTCTTCTTCGGGCAGCGGCGCGAGCAAGGCGAAGGGCACGCCGACCTGTCGCAGCAAATCCTGGCGCCGCGGGCTGGCGGAGGCCAGATAGAGGGTGACGGCGGGCGTGCGGCTCGGGTCGATGGGCATGTGGCGGCGGGCAAAGTTGGAGCGCCTATTGTCCTTGCAAAGCTGTTTGCGGGGACTTGCGGCTGAACGGCGCGCGATTCTCAAGTTGGGCAGGCTCCTAAAATGACCCGCCATGCATATTCATATTCTCGGCATCTGCGGCACGTTCATGGGCGGCGTGGCGGCGCTGGCGAAGGAGTCCGGGCACCGGGTGACCGGCTGCGACGCGCAGGTCTATCCGCCCATGAGCACGCAGTTGCAACAGCTGGGCATCGAACTGGTCGAAGGTTATGGCGCCGATCAACTCGCGCTCAAACCCGATCTGTGGGTCATCGGCAATGTGGTGTCGCGCGGCAATCCTTTGATGGAGGCGATTCTCGATGCCGGCCTGCCTTATGTCAGCGGGCCGCAGTGGCTGGCCGAGCATGTGCTGCAGGGCCGTTGGACCCTGGCCGTCGCCGGCACGCACGGCAAGACGACGACCACGTCGATGCTGGCGCACATTCTCGACGTCGCGGGGCTGAATCCCGGATTTCTCATCGGCGGCGTGCCGCTGGATTTCGGGGCCTCGGCACGGCTCGGCACCGATTTTTTCGTCATCGAAGCCGACGAGTACGACACCGCGTTTTTCGACAAGCGCTCCAAGTTCGTGCATTACCGCCCGCGCACGGCTGTGCTCAACAACCTGGAGTTCGACCACGCTGACATCTTCCCCGATCTCGCGGCCATCGAAACCCAGTTTCATCATCTTGTGCGTACCGTGCCGCGCAGCGGTCAGCTCGTGGTCAACGCGCAGTCGGAAGCGCTGGCCCGTGTGCTGGCGCGCGGCTGTTGGAGCGAGGTCGCGCGCTTCGATGATGGCGAGCAGGGTTGGTCGGCGCAAGGCGGCGAACAGCAGTTCGAGGTGAGGCTGCGCGGCCAGCGCATCGGCGAAGTGCGTTGGGGGCAGTCCGGCGCGCACAACCGCAGCAATGCCCTGGCCGCCATCGCCGCGGCCCGGCATGCCGGGGTGTTCGCCGACGAGGCCTGCGCCGCGCTGTGCAGCTTTCAGGGCGTGAAGCGCCGCATGGAACTGCGCGGCACGGCGGGCGGCGTGCAGGTCATCGACGACTTCGCCCATCATCCCACGGCCATGGCCACCACCCTTGCGGGGCTGCGTCGGCAGATGCTGACCGACCCCCAGGCGCGCTCCATTCAAGGCCGCATCCTGGCGGTGTTCGAGCCCAGGTCCAACACCATGAAACTCGGCGCCATGAAGGCGCTCCTGCCCGATGCCCTGTCGGGCGCCGACCTCAGCTTTGGCTATGCCGGCGGCCTGGGCTGGAATCTTGCCGAAGTCCTCCAGCCGCTGGGCGCGAAGGCACAGGCGTTCGACGACCTGGGGGCGTTGGTGGCCGCCGTCGCGGCGGCGGCGCGGCCCGGTGACCGTGTGCTGGTGATGAGCAACGGCGGCTTCGGTGGCGTCCACGACAAGCTGCTGCAGGCGCTCGCCGCCCGCACCTCAAGTGACGCACCCACCCCTCAATCCTGAAAGTCATTCCATGTCCGGCAACACTCTCGGCCTGCTGTTTGCAGTCACCACCTTCGGCGAATCGCACGGTCCGGCCATCGGCTGCGTCATCGACGGCTGCCCGCCCGGCATGGACCTGTGCGAAGCCGACATCCAGCCTGATCTCGACCGCCGCCGCCCCGGCACGTCGCGCCACGTCACCCAGAGGCAGGAAGCCGATCAGGTGGAAATCCTCTCCGGCGTGTTCGAGGGCAAGACCACCGGCACGCCCATTGCGCTGCTCATCCGCAACACCGATCAGCGCAGCAAGGACTACGGCAACATTCTCAACACCTTCCGCCCCGGGCACGCCGACTACACCTACTGGCGCAAGTACGGCCTGCGCGATCCGCGCGGCGGCGGCCGGTCATCGGCGAGGTTGACCGCGCCCATCGTCGCGGCCGGTGCGGTGGCCAAGAAGTGGCTGGCCGCGCACCACGGCGTGGCCGTGCGCGCCTGCATGACCCAGCTCGGCGAAGTGCCCATCCCCTTCCAGACCTGGGATGCGGTGCATCAGAACCCGTTCTTCTCGCCCAATGCCGACATCGTGCCCGAGCTTGAGGCGTATATGGACGCGCTGCGCAAATCGGGCGACTCGGTCGGCGCGCGCATCATGGTTGCGGCCAGCGGCGTGCCCGCAGGCTGGGGCGAGCCCCTGTACGACAAGCTCGACGCCGACATCGCCCACGCGCTGATGGGACTGAACGCCGTCAAGGGCGTGGAGATCGGCGCGGGCTTCGCCAGCGTGGCGCAGAAAGGCACGCAGCATGGCGATGAACTCACCCCGCAGGGCTTCACCTCCAACAACGCCGGCGGCGTGCTCGGCGGCATCAGCACCGGGCAGGACGTTGTGGCGTCTATGGCCATCAAGCCCACATCGAGCATCCGTCTGCCGCGGCAGTCCGTGGACATGCAGAACGCGCCCACCACGGTGGAAACCCATGGCCGGCACGACCCCTGCGTGGGCATCCGCGCCGCGCCCATCGCCGAAGCGCTGGTGGCCATCATCCTCATCGACCACGCCCTGCGCCACCGCGCCCAATGCGGCGACGTGC